>JADDPY010000567.1 GCA_016781635.1 Rubrobacter sp. | reverse complement strand
AGGCCAGGCGTATCCTCAAGCCCGACGGCACGCTTTGGGTGACGGGCACTCACCACGTGATTTTCAGCCTCGGCTTCGCGCTGCAAACTCTCGGCTACCGGATCATCAACGACCTCGTCTGGGCCAAAACCGACCCGCCCCCGAATGCGTCACATACTACTTTCATGCATGCTCACGAGACCATCATATGGGCGAGCAAGGGCAAGGGCGTGCGCCACACCTTCAACTACGACCTCGTCAACAGCCCGAGCCCGGAGGCGCAGGTCTCGTCGGTCTGGCGCATCCCGGCCGTCCCCAGGCGCGAGAAGGCATACGGTTACCACCCGACTCAGAAGCCCCTGCGCCTCGTGCGCCGTGCGCTGCTCGCCTCCACCCAGGAAGGCGACCTCGTCTTCGATCCATTCTCGGGCTCGGGGACGACGGCCGTGGCGGCGAAGGAACTCGGGCGCTCCTTCGTCGGGGCGGATCTCGACGAGGGGTTCGCGGCGCTCGCCGCCCGCCGGGTGGCGGCGACGGAGCGGGGGAGTCTCCTGCGCGAGCTCTCCGAGCGGTTCCGGGACGGTGCTTGAGCCCGGCCCCCCGTTGGTCGTCCTGGAGGGAGCCATGTCCCTACCGTGTAGCGTAGATTCACGCTCTTTTCGAGCGTTCCATCGAGCCCCTATAACCCTGCGCACGGTAAAGACGTAGGCTCTCTTAGTAGATAGGGTACTCTTTGTCCTTGTATTTGCGCCGAGACTTGAGGACCGCCGTGCGTCGCTCGCACGGGCGAACAGCAGTCACTTGAGTTGGAAAACCTATGTTCCCCTCGGCGGACGGTCTTCGTTGTCCCTTACCGGCGACTGCCCACCGAACGCGAACTACTTGCCGCTGTCTGCACGCTCGATCAGCTCGTTCGACGGTAAGGTCGGGTCGAGGAGCTTCCGGGCGCTTTCCACGCCCGCAACGGGTAGGCGTTCGGTATCGATCAGACCGAGTTGGACGAGTACGGAGGCCTGATCCCAGTAGATGTGTTCGTGAGCTATCTTGTCGTTTCGGAATTGGATTACAACGACCAGCGGGACCTCGACCCGCTGTCCGGTCGGAGAAATTCCAGGCAGCATCCAGTCCATCTCGACGTCGTGGGTGAACTTGAAGACCAATTCGTCGACCAGCCGGTCGTGGCCGACGGTGCGCGAAACCGGGACGATCTCCATGTTGGCGGGCTGCTGCGGGATGAAGCGTTCGGAGTAGAATTTCCGCACTTCGGCCCGGCCTACACCGCCGGTCAGTACGGGAATGTGGTTGACATGAGGATTTTCGACCATGGTGTCGAGGGCATCCTCAGCGCTGCGCGTTTCAAACTCGGACTGCGTGTGCTTGTCCCAGATATCGGCCATGGCCTGCTGGGAG
>JADDPY010000050.1 GCA_016781635.1 Rubrobacter sp. | reverse complement strand
GCTAAGAGAAGGACGCCCACAAGACTACAGCCAATGGCTACGATGGCTTGATATGGAATGATCGGGTAAAGCCCTAATCCAGCGCCAACGCCAAGAAGAAACACCGCCGCGAGATAGCCATATACGTGGGGTGGTACAGAACGCTGATGACTCCGTGGTTGCTGTCTGTTCCGTGCCATATTGCTTAATCCCTATCGCGCCGATAGTGTCTCGGTGATGAGCCTGATCCACCCGCCATCTTGGTCGTTCAGATGCTTCATTGCAACAAATATGCCGGTGGATAGTCGGGCGCATTTCGTGCACGATGAAAGCATGGGAAGCAAAGCTTTACAAGATGCGGGCGAACGTTCAAGCTGAGCTGCCGCCACTGATGATGGCACGCACAAGGATAGCACAAGTAGCATGAAAATTGCCCACGTTCCCCCACGCGGCACGCGGTCAGCTCCAGCGCCTTGTTCGCCGGTAGGCGAGACGGTCGGGCTCACACCCGACCTATGGCAGTCGTACACGTATCTGCAATGAACGGCCTCGATCATAACCGTATTTCTCGCCGCGTAGACGTGGTCGTGTGCAGTGACGCGACGGAAGCATGGGCAGTTCGCCAGCAATATAGCGCCCAGACTGACGGCGCGCCTCGAAATCGCGGACGAATAGCTCAGTGACGCGCATTCTATTGGCACGCAATCCCTCAGGAGAACCGTGATACGACCAAACCCAATCGTCTGGTGTAGCGCGAACTTGATCGATAATCTTGTCCACGACTGCTTCAAATTGTTCTTGGATTTGCTTGGCTTCAAAAACATAGATGGGGTCAACCGAGGTTACGCAACCGCCATTGGCTGATAACTCGGCATTGAAGCTAGCTGGACCATCAGCTACGCCAAGAAGATCCAGCTTGAGTTCACGCTCCGTCAAGTTGAACATGTGTACGTATTCATCCAACGACCGGCCAAATGGTACGACGTTTTCAAGCTTCATTACCAACGGTGATTTCCTTTCACGGCGAACGGCCAAGCTGAGCTGCCGCCTACAACGACTTGAACACTCACGAAACGGGGACAGGCATGAAAAACGCCCGCGTTTCCCGACGCTGGCACAGCGGTCAGATCCAGCGCCTTGTTCGCCGCCGGCGAGACGGGCCAGTACGAGCAACGATGAATCGGACTACGGCGGGGGATGAAACACACAGGAGGACGCCGAGCCCCCAACGCCGAGCCCACCGGTACGGATAGGGGAAGTGAGCCGGACACCAGCACCGATGGTGTGGGTGACGCCGCGCCCCACCGCACGAGCAGAGGAGCAGCACGGATCATGGCTGTTTTCCACGTAGGACGGCGCAGATCACCACCGGTTCCACAGGGGGCTAGGAGTGGCGAACGACTGAGGTGAGCTGCCGCCCCCAACAATAGCACAGGCGACAAAAGCACAA
>JADDPY010000238.1 GCA_016781635.1 Rubrobacter sp. | reverse complement strand
CATGGAGGGAAATGAGGGAGTGGGTGCTGATCCGGTATGGTCGAGTTATCTGACGACTTGCCCATAGTAGGAGGCTCCCCCTGTGACCGATTCTGCCACAAGCGCGATACGTTTCGATACGGCCACCACCTTAGCTCTGGAGGCCGTGTTCGATGGCGGGCTGCTCACCAGCGACGGTGGGCTGCCGTTGCTGGGGGAGGCAGACCGCGAGCTTGGGTTATGAGCAGCGATAGCGGCGTGTGTGCCGGAGTGGCGGCGGGGCACGGTGATGCACAACCTTGAGGACCTGGTGCGGCAGAGGGTGTACCAGATAGCATGCGGGTATGAGGACCAGGACGATGCCGATAGTCTCAGGACCGATCCGCTGCTCAAGCTGGTATGTGGGCGACTCCCAGAGACGGGGGCCGACCTCGCAAGCCAGCCCACGATGTCGCGCCTGGAGAACGCGCCCACGAGGACGGCGTGTTACCGGATGGCTCTGGCGATAGGGGAGGTCTACATCGAACAGCGGGGCGCGCTGGAGGCCGGCGGCGTCCCCGAGCGGATACTGCTTGATCTGGACGGCACGGACGATCCCACCCACGGCGACCAGGAGGGGACTGCGTACCACGGCTACTACCGCCAGCAACCGTCGTAGACTGTTCCGGTAACGGCCTCGCGAAGACGAGGAATATGTACCATCCGCTCTTGGTGTTCGACGGCGACACAGACCAACTTGTCACTGCGGTGCTGCGGCCGGGCAATAGCCACGCGGGCCGCGGCGCGGTGGTGGTGCTCAAGCAGATAGTGCGGCTGCTCAAGGACGCATGGCCGGATGTGGGGTTAGAGATCAGGGCTGATGCGGGTTTCGCAGTGCCGGAGGTGTACGAGTACTGCGAGGCGCAAGGCATCGGATACACGATCGGTCTCATCCCCAACGGCAGGCTGGAGGCGATGGCGATATCCCTCGCAGAGCGGGCGACGGCGGCGTCGGACGCCCAGGAAGGGCAGAAAGTGAGGCTGGTGTCGGAGGGTCGCTACGAGGCGGGCAGTTGGAGCCAGCAGAGGCGCATCGTCTACGAGGCGGAGGCGCAGCGGATGGAACGGCGCGGCAAGGCCGAGACACTGCTCAACACCCGGTTCGTCGTCACGTCCAGGGCCGATGAGCCGGAGTCACTCTACGATTGGTATGTAGACAGGGGTGAGGCGGAAGGGTGGATCAAGGACTACAAGAACGCGCTCAAGGCGGACCGGCTGAGTTGCCACCGCTTCTGGGCTAACCAGTTCCGGCTGCTGCTACATGCGGCGGCATACTGGCTACTCGATGCGTTGCGCAGGGACCTGGTCACTGCTGGCCTGGAGCGGATGCAGCTCGATACCCTGCGGCTTATGCTCCTCAAGATCGCGGGCAGGGT
>JADDPY010000658.1 GCA_016781635.1 Rubrobacter sp. | reverse complement strand
CAGGTGACCACATTCGTACAGATACTGTAAGTGCCAGAAGAGGTAACGTGGATCAGCTTTGTATGGGTCAATACGAATAAACCTGCTGAAGCTGGCACAGGTCAATGGTAGGGCTGATCTTTGAATTAGAGCAGGCTTTACAAATACTGTGCGTCCGGTGGGACGATTCTTTGACCCACCAGCAGTTTCTAGGATTATGTCGTTGGGCCTTAATGTTTTTCGTTTGGCGATACGCAGAGGGATATAGCGCACAGGTAAAGCTGTTACATGTCCACGGCGGACATCCTCAAAGTCTGTACCTCGTACCACACCCATTCTGACCGCGTCATCGATAGGTTCGCCCTTCCCCCACTCACCATCCTTGGATTCAAGAAGCAAAGATTTAAGGACTTGGGAGGCCACGTTCAGACTTCCTCTAACAACTTGGCTACGTTCTCCGCTATCCGCTCCTCAAGCTCCCTCGCCTCGGAATTGAGGATCTCAAGCTCCTCGTTTAGCTCTTCCAACCTCTCCGCGAAGACGAAATCCTCTTCTTTTCTAGCAGCGACTCCCACATAACGACCGGGGTTGAGGCTCCACCCTTGCTCCTCGATCTCCTCTAGGGTCGCGACTTTACAGAGCCCTGGCACATCGACGTAGGAGCCATCAGGGAAATGCTCCTCCATAAGCTGCTGGCTGCCCATACCCGTCTCCACATCCTCGCCTCTGTAGAGCCTAGCGATGTTGGCGAGAAACTCGACCTGTTCGGGGGTGAAGTCGCGGTGGGCGCGATCAATCTGACGATAGGTCTGCCTAGCATCGACGAATAGGACCTTGTCCTTGCGCTCCGTTTTTTCCTTCTTGCCCCTGTCGAAGAACCACAAGGTGCAGGGTAGAGTCACCGTGTAGAAGAAGTTGGAGCCTATGGAGATCATCACGTCCACGGCTCTTTCTTCTATGAGCCGCTTGCGTATCTCCATCTCGCTGCCCCTGGCATCGGAGGCGGAGTTTGCCATCACGAAGCCTGCCCTGCCCCCCTCGCTCAGGGAACTGTAGAACTCCTGTATCCAGAGGTAGTTTGCGTTGTCCGTGCGGGGCATCCCGAGGGGGTAGCGAGGATCATCCTTGATCCTATCCCTGTCCACTCCGTTGACGTTGAACGGAGGATTCGCCATAACGAAATCAAACCTGTTCGTGCTGTTGTGAAGGTTGTCGTAGTAGGAGTTGGCCTGCCTGATGTCACCGGAGAGGCCATGCACTGCGAGGTTCATCTTGCAGAGCCTCACCGTTGCGGCCACCCTCTCCTGGCCGTAGACGGAGATCTCGGAGTTAGGGTTCTTCTGATGATTTTCCACGAACCGTGCGCTCTGCACGAACATGCCCCCAGATCCGCAGGCGGGGTCGAAGATCCGCCCCTGGTAGGGCTCCATCACCTCGACTATGAGCTTGACGATGGACGTAGGGGTGAAGA
>JADDPY010000197.1:306-1425 GCA_016781635.1 Rubrobacter sp. | reverse complement strand
TTCCCGCAGGCAGGAATGGCGCACAAGCGGGCAACTGCGTAAGTCCTATGAGCGTGGCCCGACCCCCTACCAGCATCCCGGAGCGTAAGCGGAGCCCGAAGGGTCGCAGGCGGGAACGGATGCACTGATTGTGAAAACAGCACGCTTTACACGGCCAGCTGCAACTCGGGTTTGTACAATCATCCAGCCTGCGAGGTGGTGGTAGAGGGTCGGGCCGCAGCGTCGGTCGTCTGGCGCAGCGCAGCAAGCGACGACCGCAACGCGAAGGCTCGACGGCGCGTCAAGCCACGATTGTCCTTTCCCAAAGCCGAGAGGCGACGGGAATGGGCATGAGCGGTTTGACAGTTCCTCCCTGCTCGCCGCGAGCACTCGATGTGCGAAGCGGTGAGAGCTTTACAGTTTTGATGCGAGAAGAGCCTTCAAGGGGTCTGCTTTTTCTAGCGCTCTTCCCTGCTTTTTAATAAAGTAGAGCATAGAGCAGAGGCTAGAGCAGGGGTTGTAAGGCGTTAGATTGAGCTATACTGCGGCTTTTCACAAGTTGTGTGAACATTCACAATCGACCTTTTTGCCGTGGCATTAGGCATGAGGAGATGGAGCGTCAAGCAGTGAGCCGCGAGTGTTGTATGTCCTGTCGGCCTGGTGCTTAGCGATGCAGTGGAAGATGTAAAGTATTTTGGTGCAGGTGACAGCGTTATCTGCGTCGTGTGCATCAAGTAGCTAGTCGCCTTTGTCCATCGGGCGCAAGCCGAGCCGGTCCTCGAGCACCGCGAAAAAGTAGGCCATTGGTGATTTGGCTGGGAAGTTCCCACCGTCATGCTTCTTGACGCTTCCCCGCCGCTCCTTCGTCAGCGCTCGTGCTTCATACAACACGTTCACAAACTCGCCTTGCCCAACGCCAGCCTTCCGGTAATCGTTGAGTGCTCGGGTTACTGAACTCGTAACAGGTATAGCAACACCCTACGCTTCTGGCGCAGGGTGTTCTTGTTGAGTAGAGCTGGTCGGGCTCGTACGTTTGGAACGTGTATTCACTACGATTGGGTGTCGCACATAGGTCCTTATGCCAGTGCTGCTACTTCCTCCTCTATCATCCTTGCAAATTGAGCCGGCGGCAACACATAC
>JADDPY010000197.1:0-201 GCA_016781635.1 Rubrobacter sp. | reverse complement strand
CCCTGCACGATGAGCAGTTTTTCTTTTGGCTCAACCACGAGTGCAATCTCTTTGAGCTCGGCAATAGCTTCCTCAATGTCCTCATCGCTCAACTTATGCACTTTGCGTAGCTTCTCGTACCTTAGCGCCCGCTTGTACTCGTCTAAAATCTCCTCAGACACCACAACCTCAATCTCGCCTCGTCGCCAGAAAGAGACAATC
>JADDPY010000183.1 GCA_016781635.1 Rubrobacter sp. | reverse complement strand
CGGGCATACGAGAACTTCGACGTTTGCACGCGCCAGGCGCTCGCCTACACCGCGCAAGCCCTCGAGGCCGATCTCTCCGACGGCGACCGGGAGCGCATGATCGAGGAGTACTCTAGCCTCTCCCCCTTTCCCGACGTGGCGCCGGGCATGGAGACATTGAGGGAGGCGGGCCACACTCTCGTCGCGTTCTCCAACGGCGTGGAGTCGACGCTCCGCGCGCTCCTCGAACGGGCCGGCATCCTGCCGCTACTCGGCGGAGTCGTCAGCGTGGACGACGTCTCTTCTTTCAAACCAGATCCCGAGGTCTACCATTACCTCTGCCGGAGCCTCGATAGGCCGCCTTCCGAAGTATGGCTGGTCTCAAGCAACCCGTTCGACGTGATCGGGGCGAAAAGCATCGGCCTGAACGCCGCCTGGGTCAAACGCAACCCCGAGACTGCCTTCGACCCCTGGGGCATCGAGCCGGACCTCGTCGTCCGGGATCTCCAGGAGCTCGCCGTAAAGCTCTGAGCAGTCCCCCAGAACAATACCTTTTGAGACTATTCGTCTACGGCACCCTAAAGCGCGGCGAGCGCAACCACAACCGCTTCTGCCGGGGCTTCGCGAGCGCCGAAAAAGCCACCGTGCGGGGCCGGCTCTACGATCTGCCCTTCGGCTTCCCCGCCCTCGTCGTCCCGGTCCAGGACGTGCACACGGCGGGCAGTGACAACTACCTCGCCGATGCGAGGCTCTCCCACGAAGCCGAAACCTCACTGACGGAAGACCTGAGCGGTTGGGACGTGGTCCACGGCGAGCTCATGACCTTCGACGACCCGGAGAGACGCCTGCCGGAGATCGACGGACTCGAAGGCTTCCGTCCGGGCGAGCAGGGGTTGTACACTCGTGTCCTGATCCCCGTCACGCTGCCGGGGGGCGGGGAGACAGTACTGGCGTGGGCCTACTCCGTCGAGCAGGGTTCCGGCGTCCGCCTGCCCGGAGGGTCCTGGCCGGCCTGATTAGGAGCTTTTGAAGAAACGAACCCAGGCCGGGTAGAAGGTGCAGACGAAGGCGAGGAGGAGCATTCCGGCAAGCGCCTTGCCGTCGCGGCGCCGGGAGAAGAGGGTCCAGGAGAGCGAGATCCAGAACAGCATGTTCGCCGATGCCACGGCATAGACCCAACGGGCGAACTTGTGCTGGTCGGTGAAGAAGCTCATCTGCTCTATCTGCGGGAAATGTGTCCCCTCGTCCATCCGCGAGCGGAGCAAGAAGACGGGGAGCAAGTTTGCCAGGAGAACGCCTCCTCCCCACCCCGGTAGCGTGCGGGAGCTGCCGTACCGCCCCCGCATGAGGTACGTGAGGGCTATCGTCATAAGCACGTTTCCGGTGGCCCCGACGTAGATCGGCACCGGGAAGCGGCCCATGTCACGCAAGTCGTCCATTTCGTCGAGGCGTTTATTCAAGCGCTCTGCTCCCTGCTCGTTGCGGTGGCGCCGCGAGGGGTTGGGCCGCCAGCGGCGAGTCCTTTTGCGGCTAGATCCTCGTCGGCGACTAAAAGTTGGGTGACACCACCCCTTTAAGAATGCGGTGCCGGAGGCGTTCCGCGTCCGTTACGCCATTATGCCAGAGCGCTACGAGCGGGAGGTACGTCGTCCGTCTTCGTGCCCTCGAAGGCCCGGGCGGCGCGCAGTATCTTCGCCTCGCTCCAGTTTGGGCCGACAAGCATCGCGCCGACGGGTAGCCCCTCGGAATCGCCGCAGGGTACGGTCATCGACGGGAGGCCGGTGACGTCCAAGGCGCAGGTGTTGTGGGTCATCTCCAGGGCCCGCAGAACGACCTCTTCCCGCGGGGCGTCGGGGGCCGGGATCGGGGTGGCCTTCATGGGGACCGTCGGCAACAGGAGGAGGTCGTACTCCGCGAGCGCGGCGTCATAGGCCGCCGAGAGCTTGCGGGAGAGGTTCTGGGCCTTGGCGTAGTAGCGGCCGTGGTAGCGCTCCTGCATGTAGCGGCCGACGAGCATCGTCATCTTGACGGTCTCGGAGAGGTCGTCGGCGCGTGTGATCCTGCCGCGCGCGTACGCGTCGAGCAGCGAGGTCGTGTAGTGGCCCTTCCAGTTTGTGCCCATGGAGTTGCCGTCGACCATGAGCGCCGTCGCCCCCTCGATGGCGATGCCGTTCCAGATGTGGATGCCGTCGCGGTGCAGCGGTACGGAGACCTCCCCCACCTCCGCCCCAAGCTCTCCAAAGGCCCCCGCCGCCTCGCGGACGGAAGCGTCTACGTCCTCCTCCGAGAGCCCCGGCCAGCCGAAGCCCTCCGAGAGAATACCGATCCTCATCCCTTCCACCCCGCCGTCGAGGCCGGAGAGGTAGTCGTCCGTCCTGACGCGCGCCTGGCGGGGGTCGAGCCCGTCCTCCCCGGCGATCGCCGATAGGAGCAGGGCGACGTCCTCGACCGTCGCCGCGATCGGCCCGACGTGGTCCAGCGTGAGCTCTATGGGGAAGACACCGGTGTAAGGTACGAGGCCGTGCGTGCCTTTGAGACCGTAAACGCCGCACCAGGAGGCGGGTATCCGGATCGAACCGCCCTGGTCGCCGCCGATCGCGGCCTCGCACTCCCCGCTCGCCACAAGCGCGGCGCTCCCGCTAGAAGAGCCGCCCGTGGAGCGCGAGTGGTCGCGCGGGTTGAGTACCGGTCCCGTATCGCTCGTATGGCTACCGCTGGAGAAGCACAAGGATTCGCAGACGGCCTTGCCCAGGATCTCACCGCCCGCATCGAGGATACGGGTGACGATCGTCGCATCGGTCTCGGGGACGTAGCCTTCGAGAACGGACGTGCCGTTCATCATCGGCACCCCGGCCACGCATACGTTGTCCTTGATCGCGACCCGCTTCCCAGCGAGTGGACCGCTACCGGAGCCCGGTATTCGGCACTTCCAGTACCAGGCCCCCAGCGCGTTCTCCTCGGGCTCCGGACGGTAGGCTCCGGAGCGCGGGTACTTCACCTCGGGTGCGGGCTCGACGAGCTCGTCAAGGCGACGGTACGAGGCCATAGCCCCCTCCGCCAGCCCAAGAAAGGACGCGACGTCCGCGTCCGAGAGGTTGAGGTTGTACGAGGCCGAGATCTCCCGCAACTGTTCCGACGTAGGTACCTTCACCACGACGCGCTCCTCCTTTTCACCCCGACATCATGGACGGCCGACGCGCGGCCTCCCCGCAGACCAGCGAACCGCGTCGACGGGCCCTCCCGAATACGCATTCCATCGCGGGACACCGTGGCGCCCCTCCAGACGCAGGTCAAACCGCCGCTTATCCCGGACACGAACAGGGGGTCCGCCCTCGCGGACCCCCTCTCATGCGTAAGGGCGTTATCTCAACCGAAGATCAGGAATCGCGCTGCAGGCGACGGACCCTCGTCCGCCCCTCGTCGCCTTCCCCGCCGTCCTCGGCGCGGCCCGTCTGGTAACCCGTCGAGGTGCCCTGGTAATCCTGCATGTCGTTGAACTCCTTCTCGCCTGGTCCGGCGGCGGAAGCCCCGGAGTACTCGCTAGCCCCCTCCTGATCGCCGGATCGGCCGCCCTCTCCTCCGCCGCTAGAGGTCCCCTGGCCGGAAGACCCGGACCCTCCCTGACCGCTGCTCTCCCGGATAGCCTCCCGGTACCCTTCCATATACGCCTTGTTGTAGCCCTCGTCTCCCGAGCCCTCGCCACTGGCCTTAGAACCACCGGCACTGCCCTGGTCCTCGCGGTATTCGCCGCGATCCTCACGGTCCCCGGTCTCGAAGCTACTCATACCGCCGGACGTAGTGGCGCCGCCGGCCGCGGAGGCCATGGCGGAGTCCGAGACGTAGTCGTCACGGTTGCGGTACTCCTCGCGCCCCACGGGCTCACGGGAGCCGCCGTCGGAAGTCCCCATGTCGTCGCCGCGGGACGTGTTGCCACCGGCGGCCCCTTCCGACCCGGAAGCGTCGGTGGGCTGGCCGTAGGAGCTTCCCCCACCGCCCCCGAGGCCGAAGTGCTGACGGATCCTCTCCTCGAACGCACGGTCGATCTCGTCGTCGTCGCTGTACTGCGGGGCGTCCTTTACGCGTTCCTTCGACTCGGCCACCTCGATCACGCGGTCCTGCTCGTTGACCCGCACGATCTCCAACGGGATCAACGTAGTCCCGGAGAGCCCGAAGAGGCCCATCTTGACCCCTAAGTACTCCTCTCGATCCTGCTCGTCGACGAAGAGGTCGTCGACCTTGCCGATCGTCCCCCCGTTGTTGTCGTAGACCTTGAAACCCTCGTACTTCTCTTCCAGCTCGCGCAAGCGATCTTCACCGGCCACGGTATCTCCTCCTTGCTACGTCTGATTCCAGATCGCGTTACCCGGCCATCGTGGAACTGTAAACATACGCATCCGCGAAACAGCGCAACTACAAAGCAACCGGCGGGGCGAGCACGTGCACTATATATTGGGATGGGAACGCATCGGGAGGAAATGTGCGGCTTGTAAAGAATCGTCGTGGGTCCGGAACGAGGTGCTTCTCCAAACCGTGACCTTCTCCGGGAACATTCTGGCCGTAGACGTCGGCTCCTCTTCGGTGCGTTGCTCCGTATACGGGGGATCGGGGGGCCTCATCGAGGGTACTTCGTCAGCTCGGAGGCACACCTTCAAGCGGGGCCCGGACGGGGCGGCGATCCTCGACGCCGAGGATCTCGCCGGGCTCGTCTTCCGCGCCGTGGACGAGACGCTGTCGAAGGCCGAAGACATCGACGGAGGCATCTCCGCCGTCGCCACGAGCACGTTCTGGCACGGCATGCTCGGCGTCGACGCACGCGGGCGTCCGACGACGCCCATCTTTACCTGGGCCGACCGCCGGGCGGCCACCGCGGCCCGCGAACTGAAGCAGAGCCTCGACGAAAAGGAAGTACACCGTAGGACGGGCTCCGTCTTTCACTCCAGCTACTGGCCCGCAAAGCTTCTGTGGTTGAGCCGGACGGACCCGGACGCCTTCTCCCGGACCGGGCGCTTCCTCTCGCCCGGCGAGTACCTCCACCTCAAGCTCTTCGGAGAAGCGAGTGTCGGGCTCTCCATGGCTTCCGGCACCGGCCTTCTCGACCAGAACCGTAAGGCGTACGACGGCGAACTCCTGGCTGCCCTGCCGATCGACGAGGGCAAACTTTCCCCCATCTCGGACGAACCGCTCGTCGGGCTCGGAGCCGAGTGGGCCGGGCGTTGGCCCGCGCTCCGGGGGGTGCCGTGGTTTCCAGCGGTCGGAGACGGGGCGTGCTCGAACGTCGGGAGCGGCTGCGCTACGCAGGGCAGGCTCGCTCTAATGGTCGGGACGAGCGGGGCCATGCGCGTCTTGTGGGAGGCAGACTCCACCGAGATGCCCGAGGGCCTGTGGTGCTACCGCGCGGACGCCCGGCGGTTCGTGGCGGGCGGCGCGCTCTCGGACGGTGGGAACATGGTGGAGTGGCTAAGGGGGACGCTGCGCCTCCCCGATGATAGGGAGGCGGAAGAACTGCTCTCTCGCATGGAGCCCGATGCACACGGTCTCACCTTCCTCCCGCTTCTGGCCGGAGAGCGCGGGCCCGGCTGGGCCGACGAGGCGAACGGGGTATTGGCCGGTCTCTCGCTCGGCACGACGCCGACGGAGATCCTGCGCGCCGCGATGGAAGCCGTCGCTCTACGGTTCGCCCTCATAGCCGAGAGGTTGGATGCGGCCTTCCCCGCAGAGACTGGGGCTAGGGAGGTCGTCGCCACCGGGGGCGGCTTGCTCGGCTCGCCGACCTGGGTCCGCATTATGGCCGATGCTCTCGGTAGGCCGGTGACGATCTCCGGGGTTCGGGAGGCATCTAGCCGCGGCGCCGCCCTCCTCGCGGCGGAGGCGCTCGGCGGGCCGAGGATCGAAGAGGTAGCGGCGCCGCTAGGCGAGACTCACCAACCCGACGAGGGGCGACACGAGATCTACCGGCGGGCCCTGGAGCGCCAGAGGAAGCTTTACGAGGCGGTGATGTAGGGGGTCAAGGACG
>JADDPY010000367.1 GCA_016781635.1 Rubrobacter sp. | reverse complement strand
TATCGTCTACATATTATGGTAATATTTTATGCGAGTAGTAGTGCAAAATACCGGGCATGGAGGTCAACGTGGAGCGGCTGAAGGAACTGAGGAAGGAGCGGGTCCTCTCCTTGCGAGAGCTGGAGGAGAAGTCCGGCGTCTCCTACAACACGATCTGGCGTCTCGAGGACGGCAGGCAGGGAGCGCACCCACGGACGCTACGCAAACTGGCGGAGGCCCTAGGGGTAAATCCCTCGGAACTCGTGAAGGAAGGGCGGTAGGTCGTGGGCAAGCGTGGTAATGGAGAAGGCTCGATCTACCGGCGCAACAACGGAACGTGGGCGGCACAATACACTATCTGGACCGCCGAAGGGCGCAAGCGGCGCTCGGTGTCAGGCAAGACGAGGGCGGAGGTCTCGCGCAAGCTCACGGAGGCGATGGCGAATCGGGACGGCGGGCTCGTCTACGATGCCGGCAAGCTCAGGGTCGGGGAGTACCTGGATAGGTGGCTCGCGGACTCTGTGAAGGGCACGGTCAAAGAGACGACCTACGCCAACTATACTTACATCACCCACAAACACGTCTCCCCCGCTCTCGGGCACGTGAAGCTCAAGAGCCTTACCCCGGCGCACGTGCGCGGGTTCTACGGGGAGAAGGCCCGCACGGACCTCTCAGCAGCGACGGTGAAGAAGATGCACGTCGTGCTGCGCAAGGCACTCTCTCAGGCGGTCTCTGACGGCCTCATACCGCGCAACGCTGCCGACGGTGTAAAGCCGCCGCGGGTTAGCGCTCCTGGAGAGGAGATTAAGCCGCTTGACTCCGCAGAGTGCTCCGCGTTCCTGGAGGCGGCACGAGGCGAGCGCCTAGAGGCCCTGTACGTGCTGGCCGTCCATTGCGGCCTACGGGAAGGCGAGCTACTGGCCCTGCATTGGCAAGACACGGACCTCGAAGCTCCGAAACCAGCCCTGCTAGTGCGGCGCACTCTCACCCGCGGAGAGAATGGACGCGGATGGGTCGTCGGCGCGAGCACCAAGTCCGGTAAGGGCCGGCGCGTGCGCCTCACCCGGCGAGCGGTGGCAGCCCTTAAGGATCACCGCAAGCGCCAGCTAGAAGAGCGGATGCGCCTAGCCGGGCTCTGGCAGGATCAAGGCCTCATCTTCCCCAACGAGATCGGTTCCCTCCTCAACCCCTCGAACCTGCGTAACCGATCCTTCAAACGCATCAAGACGCGCTCCGGCGTCCGAGCAGACCTGCGCTTCCACGACCTCAGACACACCTGCGCCACGCTGCTCCTCAGCGAAGGCGTCAACGCGAAGGTGGTCTCCGAGATGCTCG
>JADDPY010000103.1 GCA_016781635.1 Rubrobacter sp. | reverse complement strand
CGGAAACATTCACCGATGATCCTGGATATCGTTGGCAAGACGATCAAACTGAAACCATGACTCCGTCAGAGCAGTACCAGTTTCTCGTCTCAGAGGCAGTACGCATGGAACAGCAAGACGAGTGGGACTGCGCGTATGGCATTTACCGAGAGTTGGTTTGGCGCTTCCCGCAGGACTCACGAACATGGCGTGGCCTCGAATACACAGCACGACAGCTTCGGTACGAACCGGAAGCACGTGCTGCTGGGTTCCAAGCTCAATTACTTGAAGTCAGCGAATAAGCTAGCATACCGTTCGATGCAGGATCCGCAATTGTTCTCGCATCTATCCCCAGGTTCGTTAGCAGCACGAGCGCGGCACCATAGAGGTTTAGACTTGAAACGCTAAAAGCTGAAGTATTTAGCTGTGTCTCTGAGCCACGTCCAACAAATCACTGGAGGCGACGCTGGTGACCGTGGCGAAAATTGGTGCAGTTGAGCTACAAATCCTGCCTGGAAAGGATTGTGCTGACCTTGTGGAGCGCGCCTCAGTTCAACCGTTCGCCAGAGCATATCCGCATTCGTACTCATACCGGAACATGCTATACTCTCCGCTCAATAGTTGCTGAACGTGCTAGCTCAAGGTGGTGTGATGGACGTTTTATCGTTGCTTGACGAACTCCAAACCATTGCACGGAATGGCTTGACCTACGCCACCAATCCCTACGACCGTGAACGCTATCACCGCCTCTTCGATCTGGTGACCACCTATTATGGGCAGGTGTTGGACGTACCGCCAGCAGAGGTCCGCCACCGCTTTGCTGCCGAACTGGGCTATATTACACCGAAAGTGGGCGCAGAGGCCGCGCTCTTCGATTCTGAGGGCCGAATTTTGCTCGTTCGCCGCACTGATGATGGCCAGTGGTGTTTACCCTGTGGCTGGGTCGAGCCCAATGAGTCCCCAGCAGAAGCGGCGGTTCGTGAGGCCAAAGAGGAAACCGGTCTCGAAATCTGCACAGTCCGATTGGTGAATGTGTTTACGCGGAAGCCGAATATTGGGTATGGTCCACATACGGCGGTTGCTGTCGTCTATCTATGTGAGATTGTAGGAGGGACTATTCAGGGATCGCATGAGGGGGAAGAGATCCAGTATTGGGCCATTGAGGACGTACCGGCATGGCATGAATTACATCACGACTACGCCAAAGCTGCCTACACCGTTTGGCGGGAGCATTTGAACTTGTAAGCGTGTACAACGCTCCGGCGAACAAGGCGCTGGAGCTGACACTCGTGAACGTGGCAGTTTTTCGTGCTGTGTTGCTGTTCGTCTCGCGTAGCAGGCACAGTGGTGGTGGCGTGGGGTGCAGCTCAGCTTGAACGTTCG
>JADDPY010000221.1:3076-5984 GCA_016781635.1 Rubrobacter sp. | reverse complement strand
GCCGCCTCCCCGATCTTCTCGACGACCTCGTCGGCAACGCCCCCGACGGCCACCAGCACGCTCCCCGCGAGGCACCGCTCCCCGGCGTTGCCGTAGGCGCTGCTCACGATGTTCGGCACCGCCTTCTCCAGCACCGCATCGGGCATCACGATCATCGAGTTCTTCGCCCCGGCCAGCGCCTGCACCCGCTTGCCATGCGCGGCCCCTACCGTGTAAACGTGCTCCGCCACGGGCTTCGAGCCCACAAACGAGACCGCTTCTATACCGGGGTGCTCGAGGATGGCGTCCACCGCCTCCCGGCCCCCGTTGACGAGGGAGAAAACCCCCTCTGGAAGCCCGGCCTCCAGGAGCAGCTCGCCGAGGCGCTGGGCCGAGAGCGGCGTCCTCTCGGAGGGCTTCAGAATATAAGCATTGCCGGCAGCTATCGCCACGGGCAGCGTCCACAGCGGCACCATGCACGGGAAGTTGAAAGGCGTGATCGCCGCGACCACCCCGAGCGGGTAGCGGTACGAGACGTTATCTATCCCCCGCGCCACGTCACGCTGGGACTCGCCCATCATAAGGGAAGGCATCCCACAGGCGAACTCGACGACCTCGATGCCGCGCCTCACCTCGCCGCCGGCGTCCTTCGCATCCTTGCCGTTCTCCAGCGTGACGAGGTCGCGCAGCTCCTCGAAGTGCTCCTCCAGCAGCATCTTGAAGCGGAACAGGACGCGGGCGCGCTCGCCGACCGGCGTGGCCGCCCACGAGCCGAAAGCCTCCGACGCTGCCTTCACGGCTCGGTCGAGGTCATCCCGGGTAGAAAGCGGCGTCTCGGCGATGACCGAGCCCGTGGCCGGGTCGTAGACGGCTTCGGTCTCGTGGCCGTTTGCCCCCTCCCAGCGCCCTCCTATAAGATTCCTTACTTCCTGCTTCGTCCCCTGCACAAGGCCTCCTCCGTAAAGCTCTTCGGTCCCCCACGGGGCTCTGTCCTTCTAGATTGCCAGCATAGCACCAAGCCCAAAAAGCGGTAGGGCACTCCGTTTGGCGCTGGAGGGTGCGTGGCATACAGTGGAGGACGTAGAGCATAAGAATCAGAGAAAGGAATTCATATGCGAGCCATGGTAACGCCACAGTTCGGGGGCCCGGAGCTCTTCGAGGAGAGGGACGTCGAGAGGCCACAGCCCGGTCCGGGGCAGGTACTGGTGCGCGTGATCGTCGCCGGCACGAACCCCATAGACGCGAAGCTGCGGTCCGACGGCGCCTCGATGGGCTTCGAGGCACCGACGGTCCTGGGCGCGGACGTCTCGGGCGTCGTCGAGGAGGTGGGCCCCGGTGTCACCGACCTTTCCCCCGGCGATGAGGTGTACTACACGCCGGAGATCTTCGGCCCCGGCTCGAACGGCTCCTACGCCGAGTACAACGTCGCCGCGTCTAACATCGTCGCGAAGAAGCCCGCCTCCCTCTCCCACGAGGAGGCCGCAGCCGTCCCGCTCGCCGGCGGCACCGCCTACGAAGCCCTCATCCGTAGAATGCAGATCAAGGTGGGCGAGACCGTCCTGATCCACGGTGGCGCCGGGGGCGTGGGCTCGTTCGCGATCCAGATCGCCAAGGCCGCAGGAGCCCGCGTCTTCGCCACCGCCGGAACGCAAAACCAGGATACCCTGAAGTCCCTCGGCGCCGACGTCGCCCTCGACTACACGCAAGGAGACATCACCGAGGCCGTCCTCGGCAACTCTGGCGGGGTCGGGGTGGACGCCGTCTTCGACACCGCGGGCGGCGACACGCTCATCAACAGCATCGCCTACACCAAGCCCTTCGGACGCCTCGCAACGATCCTGGGCACCGAGGGCGACCTTACCCCCTTCTACTTCAAAAACCTCACGGTCCACGGCGTCCTGCTCCTGCGCGAACGCCAGAGGCTTGACGAAATGTCGATCCTCATGGAACGTGGCCAGATGAAGCCGCTTGTCGAAGAGGTGCTGCCGCTAAACGAGGTCGGCAAGGCCCACGAGCGCCTCGACTCCGGCCACGGGCGCGGCAAGATCGTACTTAGGGTGGCAGAAGGCTAGAGCCTCACCGGCGGGCCAGGGCTCCTCGCCGCCCCCCCGATGGTCCTCCACGCGAGCCGGCGAGGGGCGGCACCGCCTTTGATTCGCCCCACACGCCGTGTAGCATTCAGGTTATGGAAACTCGTAGCGTGGTATCAAAGGACGTTCTTGCAGGCATGCTCGAGGAGGCGCGGGAGAGGACGCGGTTCCTGCTGGAGGGAGTCTCGAAGGGTGATCTGATCGCCCAACACGACCCGATCATGAGTCCCCCGATCTGGGACTACGGGCACATCGGAAACTACGAAGAGCTGTGGCTCCTCAAAGAAGCCCACGGTCGTGAGCTCTCAGACCGCGAGCTTTACGACATTTACGATGCCTCGCTCCATCCCAGGGAGGAGCGTCCGTCCCTCAACCTGCTCGACCGGACCGACGCCGACGCCTACCTGGACGCCGTACGTCGCATGGTCATCGAGACCCTCGCCGATACCGACCTCGACGGGGACGACCCGCTCCTCCGAGACGGCTTTGTCTACAACATGATCCTGCAGCACGAAGCCCAGCACAACGAGACCCTGCTCCAGACCTTCCAACTCATGAAGGGTAAGGGTTACCGCCCCAGGAGCCTGGTTCAACTACCGGAAGGCTTCACCGCCGGACAGAGCGCAGAGATGGTCCACGTCCCGGGCGGCGAGTTCGTCATGGGCACCGACGACCGAGCCTGGGCCCTGGACAATGAGCGTGGCGCGCACACCGTAGACGTCCCCGGCTTCCTCCTCGACAAGACCCCCGTCACAAACGCAGCCTACATATCATTTATCGAAGACGGCGGGTACGAAAATCGCGAACTCTGGGAAGGAGCAGGCTGGGAGTACATAAAG
>JADDPY010000221.1:0-2964 GCA_016781635.1 Rubrobacter sp. | reverse complement strand
TCTCCTGGTACGAAGCCGACGCCTACGCCCGCTGGGCCGGAAAGCGCCTCCCGACGGAGGCGGAGTGGGAGAAAGCGGCCTCCTGGGACCCCGAGACGGGGACCAAGAGGCTTTATCCTTGGGGCAACGAGGAGCCCAGGCGGGGCGGAGATCTGGCGAATCTAGACGGGCTAGCCTTCCGTCCCGCACCCGTGGGGGCGTACCCGGCCGGGGCGAGTGCCTACGGCGCTCTGGGTATGATCGGGGACGTCTGGGAATGGACCGGCAGCGACTTCCACGCCTACCCGGATTTCGAGGCCTTCCCTTACCGCGAGTACTCCGAGGTCTTCTTCGGCCCGGACTACAAGATGCTCCGCGGCGGCTCCTGGGCCACCCGACATTGCGCCATCCGGAACACCTTCCGCAACTGGGACTACCCCATCCGCCGCCAGATCTTTGTCGGCTTCCGCTGCGCGAAAGACGTATGATCTTCATTAGCAAACGCACGCACCGCCCCTCGAGGAGGCCGGCATGTGCCGTATAGTCGCCTACCTAGGGCGGGCGCAAACGCCACTCTCGTCGCTGGTCCTAAAGCCGGGACACTCCCTCCTCGTCCAGAGCTACGCGCCGAAGGAGATGTTGAGCGGGGTGGTAAACGCGGACGGCTTCGGCTGCGGCTGGTACGCCCCGGAGGTAGATGGCGAGCCAGCCGTCTACCGCTCGAACGCTCCGATGTGGGCCGACAGAAGCTTCGCCAGCATCGCCCCGAAAGTTCGCTCCCGGACAGTCCTCGCCGCCGTCCGGAGCGCCACCCCCGGGCTCCCCGCCGAGGAGAGCGGCGTCCCCCCCTTCACCTCTGGTCCCTACCTTTTCGCCCACAACGGCGCCATAAAAAACTTCCGCAGGAGCGCCATGCGCCCCTTGCGCGACCTCTTGAGCGACGAGTCCTACTCCAACCTCCTCGGTATTACCGACTCCGAGACGATCTTCGCCCTCCTCCTGGATCGCCTCAGGGCAGACAAAGCGGAGATCGGGGATGCTCCCGCCCTAGCCGAAGCGACCGCCGCGACTCTACGGAAAGTCTCCGCCGTCTGCGGAAAGTTGGGCATCCGCGCCACCCTCAACGTAGGCATAACGGACGGCGAGGCCTTGGTCTTCGCCCGATTCTCCACCGAAGGTCCCGGCAACTCCCTCTACTATCTGGAGAATGGCCGATCCTTCCCCCAGGGGACCGTGGTAGCGTCGGAGCGCTTCGACGAGGACTCCGCATGGCGACCAGTTCCTGACCGCCACCTGCTCGTCGCGGACCTCGGGGGCGTTGCGTTACGGCCGCTGTAACGACAAATACGGCGCCTGGCGGATGGTCGATGCAAAAAGGCGTCGGTGTTAGGTCTCCCCGAGATACCTAACACCAACGCCTTTACAACCCGGACACAAGCCGTTGTTAGCGCCTACGCCCCCCGATCATCCGGAAGAGCGCGAGGGCGCCCAATACCAGGATCGCAATGCCCCCGAACACGAAGATCAGGAGCAGCGCGCCGAGGGCACCAAAGATACCGCCACCCCTACTCCTCCTGCGCCGCCTGCGAAACCCGCCCCTTCTCTTCTGCAACAGCGCAAAGGCTTCCGGCACAACGCCGGCAAGGAGCGTAAAGGCATACAAGAGCAATTCCAGATGTTCCACCATAACCGCGTAAATGAAAGTCATATGGCACCTATACCCTCTCCGCCGACTCCCTTACCAACCTGGCAAGAACAAACCAGATATCGGCGTAGGCCAGGGTCTCGCCAACTCGCGAAGGGCACCGGAGACATCCGAGCAGTACCGGGGTGATCTGGTTGCGCCAGACAACCGTCCCCTTACCCATCGGCGCTCTCAGTAGAGGCGGCGCCCACCCTAGCGCTCGATCTTGACAACCACGTCACCCAAGGTCCAGGCGATAGCCAGACACGCACGGAAAAGCCGGAGCCCCAAGGAACCCCGGCTCGGCGGTGAGCTAGCTTACTTGAGAAGGTCCTTGAGGGCGCCTTTTTTCTCCTTGGCGGTGCCCTTTCTCTGGTCCGAGCGCCCCTCGGCTTTCTTGTCCTTGTCTCCGGTGAGGGCGGCGGTGGCCTCCTTTACGCGGCCCTTAGCCTTATCCATCGCCCCTTCGTTCTTGTCCTGCCTGCTGGTATTCCTGGGCACGTCCCCGTCCCTTCTTTCACCGATCCATCTCCAACACCGCAACTCAAAGAAGCTGCAGCATCACAAGACCACGACCGTTGTTACCAGGTCCAAAACTCTGTCGCGCGTGTGCCTCTACCTCCTCGCCTCACTTTTCCCTTACAACCTGAGACCTTGCCGAAGGCGCATGCGTTACACCCGCCCCTCGACGGGGCTTCGAAGTATCGACAGCGCCTAACGGGGCGGGAAAGACCTCAGCAGCCTGAACTGGGCGTCCCGTACTGCGTTGTCGCCGACATGGTTGTCGCTCAACCAATGTTTTGCTTCGGCCAGAGCGTCCTCTATTTTTTTGACGTCTCCGCTATCCCTGGCGACGAACATCCGCTTCAACAACCGGTCGCGGTCGATGCTCCGGGCGTTTCCGCTGCATTGTGTAGACATACACCTGCCTTGCCTCTCGAGGGATTCTCGCCGAGTCTCCGATCCGGATAGTGGCCCCCCCTGCTCGCAACGCGAGGGGTACCTCTCCGCTCGTGGTGCTCGCCATCTCCCTGACCATCGGGACGGAGGGCGAGACAAACAGTGCCTCGCCCCCAAAGAAGCAGCTTCGACCGCTCGGGTAAAGGGCCGCATTCCTATGTACCTATGGTAACAAAAAGTGATCACATGTCAAATCGAGGAGGATTTTGCCCCGTACGAGCGCCGCACAGAAGGGCCGGGGCAAAGAAAAAGCCCCACAAATGAGGCTTGGAAGAAGCTGCCGAACCAGGATTCGAACCTGGACTAAGTGATTCAGAGTCACTCGTGCTGCCGTTACACCA
>JADDPY010000458.1 GCA_016781635.1 Rubrobacter sp. | reverse complement strand
CGTCTACGACGTAGTGCGCCTTATAGCCCATCTTCGCCGCCGCCTTGACGTGGCCGGACAGCCGAGCGTCCGGGTCGGTCCTGCTCACTATCTCGTCCCTCCTCTTGGGCCTCGGGTTGGCAACCCGTGGCGGCGCCCCGCTCCTGCCGGCAGAGGAGACGAAGTCTTCGCGGGAGGCGTTCGCGGCCTTCAGCCCAGGATCCCCGGCCGTCGGCAGGGCCGCGTCGGGCCGCGGAGGCTCCGAGGCCGGGTCTTGCTCCTTCGCGCTCGACTCGTCCTCGAACAGCTCTTCGACGTGCCGGACCACCTCGAGCCTCGGGATCAGCGAGCCCCTGGCCGCGTCGGCCTTGATGGTCGTCGAGTCGAAGAACAGCTCCTCGCCCCTCACCAGCCCCGCATCGAAGCACTCCTCCACGATTCGATCGAAGAAGCGGCGGAAGATCCCCAGGCCGTAGCGTTCGCGGATGCGGGTGAGGGTGGATTGGTCGGGCAGCGGCTCGTGCAGGTTGTATCCCACGTACCATCTCAGAGAAAGCCGGTCGGCCACGACCTCCATGAGCTGCCGCTCGGACCTCAAATCCTCGAAGAAGAGGATGAGTTCGAGCTTGAAGAAGACCACGGGGTCGACGCTGGGGCGGCCGGAGGGAGCGTAGAGGTCCTGGACCATCTCCCTGACAAACGAGAGGTCGATCCTCTCCTGCAGGCGGCGGTAGAAGTTGCCTTCGGGGACGAGCTCTTCTAGGGACTGGTCGGGTAGGGGTGCGAACTCACGGATCTTGGTACCCATCATGGCGGCGCATCCTCCTGCGTAGAGACGGGGGACGCTCATGCTACCGAGGCTCGCCCGTTCGCTCCAGCGAGCACCCGAATTCAGCGGTGTTTCTCAACACGCTGCCTCCGATCATGCGATGACCCCTACCTCGACGTCGTCGACGAGAACCTTGTCGGCGGCAGGGCGTACGCGATCACGGTCGTCGAGAACCACTCAAGGATGATCCTGGCGAGCGCGGTATCGCCCACCCAGGACCTTTCCGCATACCTCTCCGTGCTCCACTCCGCCGTGCGCCGCTACGGCTCCCCGGCGGCGCTCGTCACCGATTCGGGAGGCATCTTCCTGGCCAACCGGGCGAAGGACATCTACGGAGCGCTCGGGATCGCCAAGCACGAGATCGAGCGGGGACGGCCCTGGCAAAACTACGCGGAAACCACCTTCGGGATCCAGAAGCGCATGTCCGACTGGCACTTCGCCAAAGCGAGAAGCTGGCCCGAGCTCGTCGAGGCCCACGAGAGGTGGGTAACCGACTACAACGAGCAGGACCACTTCGCCCATGAGGATCGCAAGGACGGCAAGCGCTCGCCCCGCGAGGTGCTCGGGCTGCTCACGGAGGTGCGTTTCCACCCCGAAGACCTCCAACGGGCGTTCTTCTCCACCCGCTTCTCGCGCAAGCTGGACGCGCTCGGGTACGCT
>JADDPY010000359.1 GCA_016781635.1 Rubrobacter sp. | reverse complement strand
CCCGGTAGTCTGCCCGCGTACATTCAGGAGGCGGGCCGCGCCGGACGCGACGGGGGGGATGCGCAGTGCATCATCCTGTACCGGGGTGCGGACCTCGGACGGCGCAAGCGGCTCGTGACGGTAAATGCCGCGGGCACCGACGAGGTCGGCTCTTTCTTCCGCGCCCTCTCCGGGGTTGCTGGGGAGGGGGGACGGGTGAACGTACCGCCGTCCTCATTGGGCTCCCTCGGCGGCGTTGAGGGGGACGTGGCGGGGGTGCTTCTCGGGGGGATGGAAGAGACCGGCCTTCTGGCTCGCGGTTACGACCTCTGGGGGGAGGTCGAGGTGCGCCGGGTCGAGGAGGAGCCCGGAGAGTTGCGCGAGGAGATCTCGAAGGTACATGCGGCGCTTCCCGGGGAGGGGACGGTCTCGCTGCCGGAGCTCGCCCGCAAGGCCGGCGTCCGGCCGGTCGTCGCGCAGTCGGCGCTCTTCCGGTTGATGGTGGACGGTCTCGTGGAGGCCACACCGCGCGGCTCCCTCGCGGACATCCGGTTGAAGACGAGCGGCCTGAACGACGAGAGCCGGGCGGCCATAGCCTCGCGGCTCAAATCCCGGACGCGGTCGGCGTACGATCAGATCCGCACGGTCGAGACGTACACGACCCTCTCCACCTGCCGTCGGGAGCACCTCCTCCGGCACTTCGGCGACACCGAAGAGGTTGCCCCCTGCGCCGGGTGCGACGTCTGCCTCGGCGAGGTGCAGGCCGTGGCCGTAGGGGGCGTGTCCTGGGACGCCTCATCGATGCCGCTGCCGGGGGGGGCTCCCTTTGCCAACGGCTCAGGGGGCGCTTCCTCAGCCGAGATCGACCCGGAGCTTTTCGAGCGTCTAAGGGGCTGGCGGGGGGAGCAGGCGAGGAGCCAGGGGGTTCCTGCCTACGTCGTCCTGCACAACTCGCACCTGGAGGAGATCTCGCGCCACAAGCCCAAGAACGTGCACGAGCTCGGCACGATCAAGGGGATCGGTCTCAGGCGTGCCGCGCGCTACGGCGAGGAGATCCTCGCCCTCGTCAACGGAGCCGTCGAACCTGAAGAGCCGGGACCCACCGTCTATACGCCACCAGAGGACGCCCCCGATTTCCGGGAGCACCTGGCCGCCGCCGAGCGCCTGCTTCGGTCGGGACGTGGCGCTGCCGCGGTCCCCGAGCTCGCCCGGGCGCTAGAGGCCGGCGGAGAAGAGGCGAAGGAGGCCGTAGACGCCCTGCTCGCGACCGGGGTCCTGTCCTGATCTAGAATGCGGTCGTCGACGATGAACGGTGCCACCATAAGGGCCCCGGGATCGAGGACCGGCAGCGAGGGATCGATGAGAGGGGGAGGCTCGTGAGGCTCAAGGGGAAAAGGATCGTGGTCCTGGTCGCCGACGGGTTCGAGGATCTGGAGTACTGGGTGACGGTTTTTCGCCTCAGAGAGGAAGGGGCGGAGGTGATCTCCGTCGGTCCTGGCGAGGGGCCGTTCTCGGGCAAAAACTACCTGGAGGCCCGTGCGGACGCCACGGCGAACGACGTGAACGCTGATGAGTTGGACGGGATCGTCATCCCAGGTGGCTGGGCTCCGGATAAGCTCCGACGGTACAAGGAGGTTACGGACCTCGTCCGGGCGGTACACGAGCGCGGCAAGGTCGTGGGTATCATTTGCCACGGTGGGCTGGTGGCTATCTCCGCGGGGATCGTCGGTGGCGCAAGAGCTACGGGCTCCCTCGGGATAAAGGACGATCTGGTCAACGCCGGCGCCACCTGGGTCGATAAGCCCGCTTTCCGCGACGGGAACCTGGTGTGGGGGCGCGTCGTCCCTGACATCCCATCGTTCTGCCGAGAGCTCGTCGGCGCCCTCTCCGAGGGCTAGCGGAGTGCCCATGGTGAAGGCTGCTACCGGGCCACCTGGGCCGAGTTGGTAGGATAGGGGCATGAAGAAGAGCGTTGGCGCCGTGCTTGTTGGGATCCTTCTGGCCCTCGGGATTGGGGTGCTGATAGTACTCGGGATCATGGCGCCTGTTTTTACGCGCTTCTTCGGCCAAAATCTGGCCTTGACCGCCCTGCCGGTGATACTGCTAATCTTCGCTGCCGCCTTCTCCTTCTACTGGGGCGGCATGTTCGCCTCTTACCGTGCCCCGTCCCGCCGCAGGCTGCACGGGACGCTTGTCGGCCTTATCTCGTTCGCCGTCACCCCGGTCGTCAACCTGTTTACCTCACTGCTCGGTGCCGACAACGATCCCTTTGCTAACCTTCGAACCCCCACGAGCATGCTGTTGTCGATCGTCCTCTTCGTGGCGGTGGTCGCGGCCTCCTATGTGGGATCCCGCCGGGGCGAAACTATCTACGCGCACAACGCTGAAGTCCTCCGCAAGCGGGAGATCCGGCGCCGGAGGGAGCAGGCGAGACAGCAAGCCTCCGCCTCCGAAGGGCAGTAGTCCGCGCCGACGGGTGGCGGTTTACTTCGGGGAATTATTCGAAGAAGCGTTCGACCTCCTGCAGGGAGCCCGTGACTGGGGCTGGGGGGAGGCTTGCGAGAATCGCCTTGCCCCAGTTTTTTTGGCGAATTCTGGGGTCTAGCAGCGCGATCACGCCGCGGTCGGTGTCTCGGCGCATGAGCCGTCCCGCTCCCTGCCTGAGGGCTACCTGCGCCTTGGGCAGCGAGACGGCGCGAAACCAGTCCTTGCCCGCCCGCTCGGAGAGGCGTTTGATAACGGGGTCGTCGGGGACGGGGAAGGGGACCCGGTCTATTACTACGAGGGAGACCGATTCCCCGGGCACGTCCACCCCGGTCCAGAAGGAGCGGGTCCCCACGAGGACGGCGCCCTCCGTCTCCTTGAGCCACCGCACGAGCCGTCCCGGGGAATCGTCGCCCTGGAAGCGTACCGGGAAGGGCGGAGCGAAGACACGCCTGTACGCCTCGACCGCCCGGCTCGTGGAGAGCAGCACGAGAGCCCTTCCCCCCGAGAGCCGTACCAGTTCCTCGGCGCGCTTCGCGCCCGCCGTGGCCTCGCGCTCCGCCGCTGGAATGCCCTGGAGTACGCCGGGAGATACTCTTTGTTCCCCGTCGACGTACAGAAGGCATCGCGAGGCATAGTCGAATACCTCCGAGCCGAGGTGTTCCCGGATGGCTTTCCCCTTGAGGGGATCGTCGAGGCCGAGCCGGCCCTTCGCGTAGGAGAAGGAGCGCTGATCCCCGGAGCCCGTTGCGAGCGTCGCGCTCGTCAGCATCACCCCACCGTCCCCGAAGAGGGGGAGCAGCTCCTCCCGGAAGGCCTTGCCCGTGTCCACGAGCCAGGCCTTGAGTTCCGGAAGGGGCTCGCCCGTCACCCCGCCCTTGCGGCCTCGCCGGAAGGATCTGCGGCCCTCCACCACGGCGTAGGCGTACTCCTCCTCGGGTTTGGAGTAGAAGAAGCGGAGATCTCCGAGGAGGCGTACGACCATACTGGTGAGGTTGTTCGCCTCCTCCTTGGGGTCGTTGGCGAGCGCCTCCGAAACCGATGTGAGCGCGTCCTTGAGCGTCCGGTAGGCGCGGGGGGCGGCCTTCTCGCTGCCGAGGGTGCCGTTCGCCTCGAGCTCACCGAAGAAGATCTCGGCGGCCATCTCCGCCCGGTCGGCGTGTGCGGCGGCCCCCTCGGACTTTTTCTTTGCCTGGCGCATGGCGTAGCGGACGCGCCCGTAGGAGACCCGGACCCCGAGGGTCTCGGACATGACGTCTTCTAGTACGTGGGCTTCGTCCATTATGAGGTGGCGGCCCTCTGTATCGAGAATGTTTCCGCCGGAGGCGACGTTCGCCATGAGGAGGGCGTGGTTGACGATCACGAGGTCCGCTTCCTGGGCCTCTTCCCTGTGAGCGTAGTAGAAGCAGCCCTCACGGAACCGGCAGCCCTTGGGCGCGCAGTCCTCCCCGTCGGAGGCGACCTCGAGCCAGGCCCACGCGGGGACCGGGAAGTCCAGGTCCTCCCGGTCCCCGGTCTCCGTCTCGACGGCCCAACGATCCAGGCCCGAGACGAGCTTTCCGTCGAGGAGCGTACCCTCCCTCAGGGTATCCTCGTGGCGCTGGCCGCAGAGGAAGTTTCGGCGGCCTTTCATCACCGCGTAAGCTATGCCCTCCTCCTCGGGCTGGCCGAGGAGCGAGCTCGAAGCGGCCGAGACGACGGGCACGTCCTCGGCGAGAAGCTGGTTCTGCAGGGCGAGCGTGGCGGTCGAGACCAGGACCTTCTCGCCGGCGCGGAGGGCGCGCAGGATCGCGGGGGCGAGGTACGAGGCGCTCTTGCCGGTCCCCGTAGGAGCATCGGCGAGCAGCACCCCCTTCTCGCGGAAGGTCCGCTCCACGGCGTGGGCCATCTCTACCTGCTCGGGGCGGCGCCGGTATTCCGGCTTGCGGGCAGCGAATGGCCCGTCGGTGGCGAAGAGCGCCTCGGGTCCAACCGCGCTGCCGCTCCCCGAATGTCTTCCTCGCGTTCCCATGATCCTCGAAGATTATCCTCGCCATTGTCCGGATTGCGAGCCCCGGTTCGAAAATGCGTGGCCCGCAAGGGCGCGTTACCGTAGCGAGCCTGTCTTACCGGTCTTCGCCCGACCCGAACATCGCCCCCGAGAGACCGGGTTCTACCGAGAATCGGGCCGATCTTTCCGGGCTGCCCCTTCTGCCATGCCCAGAATCTCGCGCTCGACGGGTGGCAGCTGTGCGTGGTGGTGTGCGAGCCAGCTTACGCCGGCGAGAAAAGATCTGGCCCGGTCGGTCTCGGGGCAAACGTCCCGCAGGAGGCGCCAGAAAGCGGGGGAGTGGTCGGGGTGGACGGCGTGGGCGAGTTCGTGCGCGACCACGGCTTCGAGTACCCACCGGGGCATGCTCCGCAGCACGGCGTTGAGCCTGACGGTGTCGGTGTGCGGGCTGTAGCTGCCCCAGCGCGAGTGCTGCGTGGTCGAGAAGAGCACCCTACGGACGGATGGAGGGTCGGGGAAGCGCGCGGCGATCTTGCGGGCAAGGGCGAGGGCCTCCCCTTCCTCGTTGACTCGCTTCGCGTGGACGCGGCGCAAGAGCTTGCGGGCCAGCCCCTCGACGACGGGCGCGAGGTCCTCCTCCCGCATCCCGGGCGGCGCGCTCACCCGGAGCACGGACCCCTTGAGGCGGGCGTTGACGTTCTTCACCCGCCCCTTGCGCTCGACGAGCAGGGTCAGGGCCGTACCTTCCACGAGGAGAATCTTCTCTTGCTCGGCCTTCGACACGTGAGCAAGTGTAGCGCCGATGACCCGTCGGGTAGCGAGCTCCGAAGATGTCCGACGAAGCTTCGCGGCCCCCGAGCCGGCTCTCGCTACGGCAAGGAAGGCGAGGGGGTGAGGGCTATCTCGCCTGCACGCCGAGCAGGATGCGCCCCTGGGCGTCCATGCGGGCGTTCGGCCTGCGGCCGGGTTCGTGTATCTCGGACGGATCGTCCCCGGCCCCGATCAGGTAAACCCTTGGCTCCTCGACGCCCTCGGTCGGGTCCGAGACGTAGCGGCGCCAGGCCATCTCGCTCCACATGAACGTGACGACCGGCTTTCCCGCTGCCCCATCGTCGGTGCCGACGTGGACCTTCGGGAGCCCCAGGGCCTTGGAGATGGAGGCGACCGTGCGCGTGTGCTCGCTCTCGTTGAAGATCGAGATGCCCGCGCGGAGACGCTGCTCGGGGGAGGCGGCCTGCTTTAGGGCCTGGCGTGCCTCCTCTAGCTCTACCTCCCGCCTTCGTCCGGCCTCCACCGCTTCCGCGAGGTGCCGCTTCAGATCCGCCGCCCGCTCCTCGGCAAGAAGCCGAGCCGAGTCGGCCTCCTTCAGCCGCCCCTCCATGCCGTCCTCGGTGGGCTGCTGCTCGGGCTCTGCCTCCTGCCGACCCCCGGCCCTCGCCGCTTCCAGGGCTTCCCTGAGCTCGGCCGTGACCGTCCCCTGTTCCTCCAGCGCCTCGCGCAGCTCGGCGAGGCGGTCCTCCAGCCGCGCCTGCTTCTCGGCGTGCTCGCGGTCGCGCCGCTGCAGAGTCTCCTCGGTCGTCCTGCGCTCTTGCGCCCTCTCGCGCTCGATCTCCGCGAGGCGCTCCCCGTAGACACGGGCCTCGGACTCCTGGCGGGCCTCCATGCCTTCGGTACGCTCCTCCTGCCCGGCGCGCTCCGACTTCTGCTTCTCCTCCTGGCCGTCGAGGATCTCCTGGAGCTTCCGCCGGGCGTCGGCGAGCTCTTTGGCCTGGCGCTCCTTCAGGGAGCGGATGTCCGCCTCTCTTTGTGCCTTGAGCGACTCGGCGCGTTTCTCCCCGGCCTCCTTCTCCTCCGCCAGGCGCTGCGCGTATGACCGGCGAAGCTCCCGCTCGCGCCCCTCTGCCATCCCCTTGACCTCGCGGACCTCTTTCCTGCGTCGCTCCTCGGCCGCCACCGCCACGGATTCCAGCTCGATTCGCAACGCCTCGACCTCGACCCGGCGGCCCTCTGTCTCCGCCCGGAGCTGCTTCTGGATGTCGAGCTCACGTCCGGCCGCCGCACTCCTCAGGGCTTGAAGCTCGGCCTTGTGGCGCTCCCTCTCGGCGCTCCGCTCCTCGTCGAGGCCGCGTCCCAACTCTTCCCGGATGGAGCGCTCCAACTCTATCTTCTCGCTCTCGGTCCTTCTGCGGAGCTTTTCGATCTCCGCCCCGTGCGCCTTCTTTAGGGAATCCGTCTCGTCCCGGTGCTCTCGGGTGAGGGCGTCCATCTCGTCGGCGTAGCTCTTCTGGAGCGCCCGGATCTCCTGGACGCGCTGCGTCTCCAGATGCTCGACCTCGGCCTTGTGGCGCTCTTCGAGGTCGTGGTAGCCGGCCCTGAGCTTCTCCTCCCACCGCTCGGCCGCGCTTTTGAGCTCCTGAACCTCGGCTGTGTGGCGCTCTTCGAGGGCCGTCCGCTCCTTGCGAAACTCCTCCCTCAGCGCCCCCACCTTACCCTCGAACACGGCGGCTTCGAGGTCCACCCGGCGCTGTTCCTCCAGCTCCTCACGGAGCGCGGCCATCCCCGAGATATGTTCGTTTCGGAGCCGCAGCTGCTCGTCCGCGTATTCCCGCCTGAGGTCGCTCAACTCGTCGCGGAGGGAGACGATCTCCTCCTGCGCGGCCTCGAGATCGCCCCGGAGGCGATCTTCCTCGCCGAGAGAATCCCCACGCGCGGAGATCTCCGACTGAGCCTTACGCAGCGCGCCGGAGGCGTTGTTCAGGTCGCTTCGCAGCTGGATGATCTCGGATTCCAAGCTTTCGATCAGAGCGTCGGCGGCCTGCATCTGCTCCTCGAGCTCGCGCGCCGGGTCTACGTGTCCCTCTTTCAAACCGATTCGCCTCCGCTCACGCGAAAATCGTAGGTATGCTGTACGCAAACACGGGGGTCAGGGTAAACGTTATAGGGGTTCGGGTAAAGTACCCTTCGCTTTCGCGGCGGGCCGCTTAGTTAGCGGAGCGGCAGGACGGGCACACGCCCTCGATGACGAGTGTTGTCTCGGTGACTTCGAAAGGGGTATTGGCCCGAACGGTCTCGTAGAGATCGCCCAGGTCTACCCCCGGGATCTCCTCGACCGCGCCGCAACTCGTGCAACGGATGTCGTGGTGGGGCTCGATGTTGAGGTCGTAACGAACCGGGGACTCGGACCAACGCTTCGCGCAGATCAAGCCGATCTCCTCCAGGACCGAGAGGGCCTGGTACACGGTACCCAAGGCCACCTTCGGGTTCTTCTTCTTGACGGCGAGGTAGACCTCCTCGGCCGAAGGATGCCCCTTGAACTCCTTCAGGGCGTCGAGGACGGCGCGCCGCTGGCTGGTCAGGGTGTAACCCGACCGCCGGAACTTCTCGCGCACGTCGCGCTCCGCCACACCGATCATCTCTGCCACGCTCCCCGATCAATAACCATTCCTGGAAAAGTCTATCACAACCCGTTTCGCCGTCCGCATGTACATTAGGTCTCATGGGCCTCCTGATAAACGCCATTGTGAACCTCTACCGTCTCCTGAGGAACGCGCTCGTGCGCGTCTTTCGGAGGCCCCCGGACTTTGTCTGGATCCCGGTCTCCGGCTCCCTGCCCGAGTTCGAGCCGAGAAGGAGAGGTCTCTTGCGCCGCCGCCTGGCACCCGGTCCTTCCGGTCCGAGTCTCGAGGGTATCCGCTCGCGTCTCGATCGCATCCTCGCCGATGGCCGACCTACGGGCGTCGTCTTGCGCGTCGAGAACCTTGGCGCGGACTGGGCCTCCCTCGAAGAGTTGCGCCGCGAGTTGGAGCGCTTCAGGGGGCGGGGCAAGAGGGTGGTCGCATATCTCGTAGATCCCGGTAGCCGAGACTTCTACCTCGCATCGAGCGCGGATGAAATCTTCGCCACCCCGCTCTCGTCCTTGAACGTCGTGGGCATATCCGCACGGGTGAACTTTCTCAAGGATGCCCTCTCCCGCGTCGGCATCCGGACAGAAGTCGTCGCCGTCTCGCCGTACAAGAGCGCCGGGGACAACCTGTCTCGCTCGGACTTCTCCGAGGAGTCCCGCGAGCAGACCGAAAGGCTCCTCGACCGCAGGTTCGAGGCCCTCGTCGATGCGATCTCCGCCGGACGCAGAATCTCTTCTGCCGAGGCGCGACGCCTCATCGACGGTGCGCCTTACACCGCCACGGCCGCCGAAGAGAAGGGCCTGATCGATGGCGTGCTCTACGAGGACGAGCTATCCGGGAGGCTCGGGGAGGGGGGGAGGCGGGCCCGGTTGGCGGAGTGGTCCTGGGCCCGTCGCGCGCTCCGCATGCCATACCGGAAGAGGGCACGGAGGGTTGTGGCGCTCGTCGGGGTCGAGGGGGCGATCGTGCGCGGGAAGAGCCGGAAGCTCCCGGTGCCGCTTCCGCTGGTGGGGCGCGAGCAGGCCGGGAGCGATTCGATCGTGTCCGCCCTGCGCGTCGCGGAGAAGGCCCGGAGGGTCGGGGCCGTCCTGCTTCATGTTGACTCGCCGGGCGGCGACGCGCTCGCGTCCGATCTGATCTGGCGCGAGGTTGAACGCATCCGGCGCAAGAAGCCTGTCGTCGTCCTTATGGGTAACGCCGCGGCCTCGGGTGGCTACTACGTCTCCGCGGCGGCGAGCTACGTCGTGGCCCGCGAGAACACCGTCACAGGCTCCATCGGGGTGATCCTGACGCGCCCCGTCACGGCCGGACTTCTCGGCGACCTCGGCGTCAACCCGGTCTCCGTGGAGCGCGGCGCCAGATCCAACCTCCTCGATCCCCGTCACGAGCCGACCGCCGACGAGCTCTCCGTACTGCGGGAGCAACTCGCCGCCGTCTACGACGAGTTCAAGGACCGCGTCGTCCGTGGGCGCGGGATCGACCCCGCCGCGCTCGAAGGTCTCGCCGGAGGACGCGTCTGGACTGGTGCCGAGGCCCTGGAGCGGGGGCTCGTGGACGAGATCGGCGGCTTTCGCGAAGCCTTGAAGAAGGCCAGGAGCCTTGCAGGCATGGACGGGGAAGATACGGGCGCGCTCCTGAAGGTCTCGGTCCCCGCTGCCGCTCGTCCGTCCCCGGGCGATCCCGTGCGAGAGGCCGTCGACGTGATGATGGAGGCATTCGCCGAATTGAAGGCACCCCGCGCGTGGGCGCTGGCGCCCTACGGCGTGGAGGACGACGGGTAGCGGCTGGTAGTATCTGCGGGCATGGGTGGCTAGTCGGAGGTGGAACGGTGCGTAATCCGGGTCTTGCGGCGGTCCTGAGCCTGATTATCCCTGGGGCCGGCCAACTTTACAACGGCCGCATCCTCGCGGGCATCCTGTGGCTCATCATCACGCCGGGTCTCTGGATCGGCTCCGGCGGTCTGCTCGGCTGGATCTGCCACGTCGTCGCCGGCTACACCGCGTACTCCTACGCTCGCGACCACCGGGTGCGTCGGTGAAAGAAAAGGGTGTCGACGGTCGGGCGATGTCCGCCCTCTCGGCCGGTCACCTTTTTACGGACCTCAACCAGGGCGCCGTGGCGGCTCTCGTCCCATTCTTTGTCTCCGAGCGGGGGCTCTCGCTCGCGGCGGCCGGCTCGCTCGTTCTCGCCGCCACCCTCAGCTCGTCCATCGTCCAGCCGCTCTTCGGTCTGTTCTCGGACAAGAAGCCCCTCCCGGCTCTTATGCCTCTTGGGGTGATCCTCGGCGGCGCCGGGGTGGCGCTCGCCGGAGTGGCGCCGTCGTTTCTCTGGATCTTCTTGTGCGTCGTCCTCTCGGGCCTCGGGGTCGCAGCCTTCCACCCGGAGTCCGCCCGATTCGCCAACTACGTCTCCGGTACCCGGCGCGCCCGCGGGATGAGCTTCTTCTCCGTCGGCGGCAACGCCGGCTTCGCCCTCGGCCCCGTGCTCGCCACCCCGCTCGTCCTCCTCTTCGGTCTCCCCGGCGCTCTCTTCCTCGTCCTCCCCGCCCTCGTGATGGGTCTCGTCCTGTTCCACGAGCTGCCACGCCTCCTCTCGTTCCGCCCCGAGGCTGTAGGGGGTGAAGGAGATCGGAAGGAGGCGACAGCGCCAGACTTATGGTGGCCCTTCTCGCGCATGATCGGGGTGGTCACGGTCCGCTCGTTCGTGTATTTCGGTCTTGTCACCTTCGTCGCCTCTTATTACATCCGGGAGCTCGGAACGCCGCCGGGCCTCGCGAACGCGGCCCTCGCCGTGATGCTTTTCGCCGGTGCGGCGGGGACGCTGGCTCTGGGCGGTGTGGCCGACAGGTTCGGGCGCAGGTCCGTTCTCGTGGTCACGATGCTCGTCCTTGCCCCGCTCATCTACGCCTTCACGCTCGTCGGTCCCCTCACCGGGCTGGTATTCCTCGCGCTCATCGGCGCGGTCACTATCGGCACGTTCGGCGTCACGACGGTCCTGGGGCAGGAGTACCTGCCCGGCAGGATCGGGGTGGCCGCCGGGATTACGATGGGCCTCTCCATAGGACTCGGCGGTCTCGGTGCCCCCCTGCTCGGAGCCTTCGCAGACGCCTACGGACTCTCGACGATGTTGCTGGCGCTCGCGGCTCTCCCCCCGATAGGTCTCATCCTAGCCCTGACTCTACCCGGCAACCCAAGAAAACCGCTCTCCAAACCTTAGGATCTCGACGAGAACGTTGTAAAAGAAACGCCCCCCCGTCCGCTCCGCGTTGGGTAACATAGGGTGCGTGACTTTCCTGTCTACAACTAAGGTTTGCGGCAGCGTTTGAACCTCTTCGGCGTACTCGGCCGCTTCGCCTACCGGCGCCGTTGGCCCATCCTCATCGTCTGGGGCTTACTCCTCGTGGCGAGCGCCTTCTTCGCCCCGAACCTCTCCGACCGGCTCAAGGGTGGCGGGTTCAGCGGCGCGGGCTCCGATGCCGAGAAGGTGCAGGACGTTCTGCTCGACGAGTTCGGTGCCTCGCCCGCGATCGTCACCGTCGTCTTCGATGGCGAAGGAAAATTGGCGACGAGCCCCGAATACCAGGAGGCCGAGGACAGGGCCCTCGAAGACATACGCGAGATCGAGGAAGTCCGCGACATCACCACTTATTCGGAGACCCGCGACCCACTCTTTATCTCGAAGGATGGGGAGAAGAGTTACGCCCTTGTCAGCTTTAGCGTCTCGGTCGACGAGACGCAGGGCCTCGTCGACGAGGTGCGCGAGAGGGTGCGCGCGGACGAGCTCAAGACCTACGTAACCGGGGCTCCTGCCGTCTACCTCGACATCACCGAGGCGAGCAACGAGGACATCCGCCGGGCCGAGAAGTATGCGTTCCCGCTGGCGCTCCTCATACTCATAGTCGCCTTCGGCAGCCTCGTCGCCGCCGGCGTCCCGGTAATTATCGGAGGCGCGAGCGTTGCCGTTACCCTCGCTACCCTCTACTTCGTCGCGGGGGCCTACGACATGTCGTTCTTTGTCCTCACGATCTCGACGATGCTCGGTCTCGGCCTCGGCATCGACTACGCCCTCTTCGCCGTCAGCCGCTTCCGCGAGGAGCTAGAGAATTACCCCGTCTCAGAGGCGGTATCGCGGACCGTCGAGACAGCCGGACGGAGCATCTTCTTCAGCGGGACGGCCGTCCTGATCGGGCTGATGGGCCTGCTCTTTTTCCCTTACATGTTTATGCGCTCGATCGGCGTCGCCGGCTCCTTCGTGGTCTTCGTCTCCGTCGCTGCCGCCCTGACGCTGCTCCCCGCGCTTCTCGGCGTACTCGGGCACAGGATCAACGCCCTCTCCCTGAGGCGCCGGAGTTCCGAGCCCGTCGGCGCGCGCTTCTGGGGCCGTAGCGCCGAGGTGGTGATGAACCACCCCTTCGTCGTCCTCTTGGCCGTCGGGGCCGTCCTCTTCGCCCTTCTCTACCCGGCCCTACACATGAGGGTCGGCATCCCCGAGGCGACGGTGCTCCCGACGCGCTACGAGTCGCGCGTCGGCGATGACATCCTCAAACGAGACTTCGACTATGCCCGCCTGACCCCCATAGACATGGTCGCGACCCTCCCGAGTGACCCCCTCGCCCCCCAGAACCTCGCAAAGGTCCGCGACCTCGGCGAGAGCGTCGGCGAGACGGACGGCATCGAGCGCGTCGACAGCATCTACACCGTGGGAGAGGAGACGGCCCGCGCCTACGCGGAGCGCACGGCCTCTGCCCGCCGTGACGCGGAGGCCGAGGCCGCAAGGCAGGTAGACGCGGCGGTCGATGAGCAGCTCGCCGGCCTGGAAGCCCAGTACGGCTTCGTGCCGCCTGGGGCGGAGGAAAGGGTCCGCGCGGAGGCCGAGCGCCGCGCCGCCGAGGAGCTCGACAACCGCATCCCCGAGCTGCCCGAGGGGGTGAGCTCCGACGGCTCGGCGACCCCGGAGGGGGTCGCCAACGTCCTCGCCCTCCCCGAGGTACGGGACTCCGAGGAGGTACGCTCTGCACTGCAGACGTTCGTCGCCGGGGACCGCACGATCCTCAGGGCGGTGACCGAGCCGAACCCCTACACCAAGGAGGCCCGCGCCGTGGTCGAGGACGTCCGGGCCATCGAGGCGCCGGAGGGGGTGGAGTACCTCGTCGGCGGGCTCTCCGCGGGACAGAAGGATTTCATCACGAACCTCTATGGCAACGTTCCCTACGCGGTGGCGTTCGTGCTCGGGGTGACGTATCTGATCCTCTTCCTCACCTTCCGTTCGTTCTTTATCCCGTTGAAGGCGGTTATCGTCAACATCCTCAGCTTGACCGCCAGCTTCGGTGCGATGGTCTTCGTCTTCCAGGACGGGAACCTCTCGGGGTTCCTGAACTTCGCGCCCCTGGGCTTCGTCGACGCGACGGTGCCCATACTCATGTTCTGTACGATCTTCGGGGTCTCCATGGACTACGAGGTCTTTCTGCTCTCGCGCATCCGGGAAGCCTACGAGCACGGCGAGTCGAACACCGCGAGCGTCTCTAAAGGTCTGGTTTCTACCGCTGGAATCATCACCTCCGCCGCCGCCATAATTATCGTGGTCACGGGCGCCTTTGCCTTCACCGGCATCGTAACCACGAAGGCGGTGGGCCTCGGCCTCGCCGTGGCCGTCTTCGTTGACGCCACGATCATCCGCGTCCTGCTTGTTCCCGCTACCATGCGTATCCTGGGCGACTGGAACTGGTGGCCCGGTGGACGTAAGAGCGTCTTCAAGCGAAAGGGCTAGAACAACCTTCTTGCTGGCAATTCTCGTACCGCGGAGAAACACTACGAAAGAGGGAGAGACGACTGAGACGGGACGCGCGTCCTCGATCGGGATGAGGGAGGAATCTTGACCCGTCTCCGTGCGTTCAAGCCTCGCCCTCTATGAGTCGTGCCCCGTCGTGCCCCCGTCGGCCAGCAGATGAAGCAGGTGCCCGACTACCAGGGCGCCTGCGGTGAGGAATATGGCGGCTTGCAGCTTCCTCTCGAAGGAGAGGCCCTTCATCATCAGCGCACCAAGCGCGAGCACGAGCCCCAGCTCTGACGCCGCAGCAAACAGGTCCACGAACCCGAAACCTTCCACCTCCCCCGCGTGCGGACCGAAAAACGGTATCCCGACCGTCCTCGTCGAGAGGTACAGGGCAAGAATAGACACGTTGCCACCGATCCCCACGAGAAACAGCGACCTTCGGGGCCATCTTGTCAGGATCGTGCCGTAAGCTCCCTGGAGGACGGCCGATGCCAGAAAGAACGCCCCGTATCCCCACCACTCGCGCATGTGCTCCGGCATCGCCCACAGATGCGAGAGCGCGGCCAGCAGCGAGAAACCCGCTGCCAGGTACGGAAGCAGACTTCGGCTGCCGGTTTCTCGTACCCCTACATCCATCCGGAACTCACGGGAAAGGCAGAACGCGCCCGATCATAGAGACCGGGCGCATTCTGACCGCCTTCAGGTATCGTGACCTACCTCGTTAAATGAACGTACCGGTCTCCTCCTTCGGAGCTTAGCGCCGCGCCGTCGAGCTACGGCCCGGCAGGCCGGCGACTATCAAGCCCAGCACACCCAGCGCGAGATGCACAAGGTTGTCGACGATGGTGTAGCCGGAGGGGATCAGACCGAACATCATGGGCACGATAAAGCCGAGGATGCCGACGAGCAGGTAGATGACCGCCAACACGCCCACCACCGTCCTGAGCGGCCCGTCATCCGTCCGGCCGAAGCCGACGTAGGCTAGTAGGCCGCCGGTGAGCAGGTGGATGATGTCTTCCACGAGGTCGATGTTCAGGATACCCAAGAACAGTTCGTCGCCCAGGAGTAGCCCTACCACCCCGAGCAGGATCAACACCACTCCAACAACCTGTGCGTACGTTCTTACCGCCATGTTCTGCCTCCTTCGTATAGGTATACAAACACCTTTACGACGGTACCCACATTATGGATCAGATAACCGTGTCCCCAAGTCCAGGAGCAATTATTGATCCTGGAACCGCGTTGAGCTACACTAGCCGTGTGAGCGAACTTGAGCAGTTACTCAGGAGCCGGGGCTACCGGCTAACGAACCAGCGGCGTGTGATCGTGGGGGAGTTGGAAGGCGCCAGGCATTTGTCGGCGGAGGAGTTGCACGACCGCTTGAAGGGCGAGCACCCTGAGCTCGGCCTCTCCACGGTGTATAGGACGCTCGACCTTCTGCACGATCTCGGGATCGTTCGCAAGGAGGACTTCGGGGAGGGGTACTTCCGGTACGAGTTGACTACCGAGCGGATTCACCACCACGCTCGTTGCCGGGAGTGCGGCGGGGTTATCGAGTTCAACGAGGAGCTCATGGAGTACCTGGCTCTTCAGGTCGAGCGCGAGACCGGGTTCGTCACCGAGTGGCACGAGATCACGCTGCACGGCCGCTGCGCCGCCTGCTCGGCCTCCTGATCGACTAGACTTTCAGCCCCGGAAGCGTTGCACTTCCGCTCCTACTCGTCCCGGCTGACTTCGCGCCTCGCATATCGCCCGTCGAGAACGCGCCGAACCAAGTTGGCTGGGCGTTACGGGACGATGACGTGGCGGATCTTTAGCGCCACCGGGACGATAACGACGAGGGTCGCAAGCTCGAAGATCAGCGACCGGTTCGTTGCGTCGAGTCAGACCGTAAACTTCGTGCCATCCTCAGCGAGCAGCACCTCGCCGGAGAAGCCACGCCCGACCTCGCTCACGAGATCCAACGTGTCCGCGGGCGGGTAGACGTGTGTGAGGACGACGCGACCAACGCCAGCCTCGGAGGCTATCCTGGCCACGCCCCCCGGGGTGAGATGCCCCGGCACCGGCGAGTCGTCGGGGAAGGAACACTCTATGAGAAGAGTGTGAGCGCCCTCCGCGAGTTGGACAACCGAGGGTGTGTACTCGGTGTCGCCGGTGTACACGAAGGCGCCACCCTCACCCTTGATGCGGTAGGCAATGCTCTCGGGGCGATGCCTGACGGGCGCCCACGAGAGCCGAGCGTCAGGAAGTTCGAGGGGGTAGGGGCAGTCGTGAGGGAGTTGCGTGACTCCGGCCAGGTAGTCGCCGAGCATCCACTCGCCCCACACCTCGGATATCTTGCCGAAGAAGCTCTCGAACGGCTCCGGCCCGTACAAGGTGAGCGGCCTCTCCCGCTCCGTCTCGGCCCCGTACTTCATGGCGAACATCAGCGGGACGATGTCCACGGTGTGGTCCGGGTGAAAGTGGGTGAGGAAAATCCTATCTACCGCAAAGGGGTCGAGGCCAGCCCGTAACATCCCTCGTACGGCCCCGGAGCCGAGGTCGAAGACCAGCGTCTCACCCCCGATCTCCACGACGACGCAACTCTGCCGGCGCGCCAGGAGCGGGACGACAGTGCCGCTGCCCACGATCGTTATCTCCAACGGCTCATCCTTTCTTCTCGAAAGCCCACAACAGCCCCGCCACCCCCAGCAGCGCCCCACCGACGACGTCGGAGGCCCAATGAACTCCAAGATAGACGCGGCTCGCCGCCAGCGCGGCCAACGCCACCAGTATGCCGGCCCGCAAAAGCCGATTGGCGGAGAGGAGGTAGAGGGCGCCGAACAGGACGACGCCCCTCAGCATGTGGCCGCTTGGGTAGGGGTAAGCGAAATCTACGGCGACTACCGGTGCGTAGTCCAGGGAACGCCCCGAATCTTCCGGCAGGGGTACCTGCGGGAGGTAGAGCTTCATCAGCAGTTCCAAAATTCCCGTCCCCACGAACACCAGAAGAAGCCTCACCGCGAGCCCCCGGCGTCTCGTGAAGAAGAGCCACGCGAGCAAGGCAGCGAGCAGAAGCGCGGTCACCTCCAGCCCCCCGAAGAGCGACGACGCCCTCGAGACACGGTCCAGGGCGACCGAAGCAGCGGATTGGGACGTCCTCAGAGCCCACAGGTCCGCTCCGTAGAGCCACCCCATCCCGACAGTCGCGGAGAACGTGGCGAAAAGGGCGAAGACCACCCAAGCGCCCCAGTTGTACTCGTTCTTATACACCCTCGGAGGTTAGCAGAGCCCGGGCACGAAAAAGGCCGGGTCCACTGGGACCCGGCCTTTTTCGTGCCCGTATGCAAGCAGTTGTTCTAGGCTACGGCGTCACGCAGGATGCGCCCGTACTCGCCGCCCTTGAGGATGCGCTCGGCCTCACGCTGAAGCTGACGGACCCTCTCCCGCGAGATGTTCAACTCGTCGCCGAGCTCGGCGAGAGTGGCCGGGTCGCGGTCGTCGAGGCCGTAGCGGCGGACGAGGACGTAGCGGGCCCGCTCAGGCAGCCGTTCGATAGCTTCCTTGAGGTGCTCGGTCTCCATCTCGCGCATCACCTCGCCCGGCGTGTCGGACGCTCGCTCGTCCTCGACGAAGTCCCCGAGCTGCGAGGAGGTTTCGTCCGAGGAGACCGGCTGGTCGAGGCTCGTAGCATCCGGCATGGCACCCATCGTGAGCCTAACCTCGTCGAGGGCCCAGCCGAGCCTCTCCGCCACCTCTTCCTCGTTCGGCTCGCGCTCGCGCTCCGCGGCAATCTCGTTGTAGGCCCGGGAGACCTTACGGATCTTCTCGGTCATGTGGACCGGCACACGGATCGTACGCCCCTTGTCGGCCACGGCCCGCTGTACGGCCTGGCGGATCCACCACGTTGCGTATGTGGAGAACCGGAAACCTCGGTCGGGGTCGAACTTCTCCACCGCCTTCATCAGGCCGATGTTCCCCTCCTGGATGAGATCCTCGAAAGGCAGCCCGTATCCGCGGTACTTTTTGGCGACCGACACCACCAACCGCAGGTTCTTCTCGATAAGCCGTTGACGCGCCCTCGCGTCACCTTCCTTGGCCCTGTTCGAGAGGTCTATCTCCTCGGCGTGCGTCAGAAGATCACCCTGCCCGATGTGTGACAGGTACTTCGCCAGAAGCTCCGGTGTCTCTGCTTCTCTCTCGGTCTTTACGGTGGCCGACTTTTTCGTGACCTCGGCAGCCATTTGCCCTCCCAGGGTGCCCAACGGCAAAAACTTGTTTTAAAAACTACTCTTGTTATTACCTCTTTAGGAGTATCCTTAAACGCTTCCTTTCCACCTTAAAGCACATTTTCAATGGTTCCTGCGTATACGGGCAAGGAGGTAAAAAGGTTTCGTCCTCGGCATGCCCTCAATGTGCTTTATAATTATGCTTATGAGGGATGCAGCGGGGATCGCAGAGGGGCTCAGGGCCGGTACGCCGGAGGTTCTGGCGGCGTGGCGGCGGGATCGCGGTGGCATCGATGGCGATGCCGCTGGTCGGCTCGTGGAGGAGGTCGCGCGACTGCTCGAAATATTTGCGGAGTTTTTGCGTAGCCCGGAGCCGTTGGAGGGGTTCAGCCGTGAAGGTTCGACCCGGGCGATGGTGACGAAAATCTCGGCAATTCAGCACGACCTCGGGCGCGATGCGGTCGGGGTGATAGAGGATTACGCGACGCTCCGGCGCTGCGTCTGGCGCTTCGTCGAGGGACGGACGGACCTCTCCACGATCGACGGGGGTGAGGTGGCCCGTTTCCTGTTGAAGCTCATGCAGGCCGCCGACTGGGTCACGGAGAGGGGACTCGCCGAGTTCGAAAGAATCGCTCGGGCCCAGATGGAGAGCGATCTCGGGCGTGCGACCGCGACGGATTTGCTCACCGGCCTACCGGACCGCGAGCTTTTTAACCGTTGGCTCTTGCCGCAAGCCGTCGAAGACCACGAAAGGCTCGCGCTCGTGGTCTTCGACCTCGTGAATTTCTCGGAGACGGTGGCTGGGGGTAACTTTCAGCGGGGGCGAGAAGTCCTCCTGGGCCTGGTCGAGGCCGTGGAGAAGAGTACGCCCGAGGGCGCCCTTCGAGCCAGGTTCGGGGACGATGAAATCTGCGTCCTCCTGCCGGCGACCAACCCGGAGGAGGCCTACGCCATAGCCGAGACCGTGCTCGACAATTTGGCCCGATCCCCCGAGGGCCCGCGGGCCGACGCCGGGGTCGCAGGCTACCCCGAGCACGGTAATAACCCTGGCGAGCTCGTCGCTTCGGTGTTGTGGGCCTTGAAAACCGCCAAACGCGTGGGCGGCGGCGGCATCGTCGTCGCCCGATAAGAAAGGGAAAACTTGATCGCAATCATCAACCGTCTACCAGTAAAAGAAGGAGCCGCGGATCAGGTCGTGGAGCGCTTCGCGGGAAGCGGAGGACACGTACAGGGTTTCCCCGGCTTCGTTTCCATGGAAGTTCTGCGCGCCGACGACGAGGTGCTGGTGATCACGCGCTGGCAGGACAGGGTGGCTTTCGATGCTTGGGTCGGAAGCGAGGAGTTCAAACAGGCGCACGGCAAGGGCGGAGGCAGCGACCTGATGCGCGGGCGCCCGCAAATGGGATCCTACGACGTCGCCGTCGAGCGTGCCCCCGAGAACGTGTAACGAATCGTCCGGCCCACGAGGGGTCGTTCTAGACGACCGAGTAGACCATGCTCGCCTCGGGGGGGGGCGGCTGGTACTCACCCTTGCCGAGAATGGCAAAGACGACCGCGAAAAGAAGGATCATCACGGCGATCATAACGATTAGAGAAGCGCTCCTCACCAGTACTCCCTCAACCTAGCCCTTAACTTCCAACATTTTAACTCAATAAGTGAGGGCCGTTATCGGGCGTCGGTCCGGTCGGAGGCGACGGGTAAGATATACTGTTCACTTCGTAGCAGAAATTCAGGTGTTTACGGAGGTTCCAGGGGCTATCGAGGTGTTTCGGTGTAGTGGATGCGGAGCGGGGGACGTTTTTGGCCGTTGATGCAGCTGTGAGCGAGTATGGCGAGGTGCAGGAGGCGGAGTGCCGCGCGCTCCTGGAGATCCTCAAGGGCATGGGGGTCGCGTCTGCCGACAGGACCTACAAGCCCGGCGACGCCATCTACCGGCAGGGCGAGCACGGCGACGCCCTGTACGTCCTGACCTTCGGGGTCGTGAAGCTATTCCGGCCCTACTCGGGGAGCAAGGAGGCGACGCTGCGCCTTTTAAAGCCCTGGGACATCTTCGGCCACCTTGCCTTCACCGGGGAGGCCAGGCAGAGAGCCTACGCCGAGGCGGTCACCGAGTGCAAAGTCGTAAAGGTTCCGAAGATCTTTATGGAGCGGGCCATCCGCCGGGACCCGCAGGCCGCCCTGAAGATGATGACGCTTCTGGAGCTCAGGCTGGTGCAATACGAAGAGCTGGTCAAGTGCCTGCTGCCGCGCGAGACCGAGGTGCGTCTGGCGAACCTACTGCCCATCCTCGCGAGCAAGTTCGGTGAACGAGCCGGCGACGGCCGCATTACCATAGACCTGAGGCTCACCCACCAGGACCTCGCGGCGATGGTCGCCTCCACCCGCGAGTCCGTCACGAAGGTGCTCAACGAGATGCGCAGCCGCGGGGTGTTGGAGATAGAGAGCGGCAGGATCATCTTGAAGGACCACGCCGCGCTGGAGAGGCTCAGCGGGGCGTAGAAGCCCGCAAGAGCTTCGATGCCCGGCGGAGCACGAACCGTCGTAGTCTGATCTATACTCGCAGCCGTCCCGGGAAGCACAGGCCCGAGTGAGCGTAGCGTCGATCCCGGCGCTCGGGAATCATGATGAGTTGCAGGGGCCAACCACCCATGGCTTACGGTCGAGAAGCGAGGTTTTGCGGCAATGCTGGAGCTTGTAGAGGCGATCTTTTTAGGGATAGTGCAGGGGCTGACGGAGTTTCTGCCGGTTTCGAGCTCCGGGCACCTATTGCTTACACAATTCTTTTTGGGCGTGGACCAGGAGCGGTTCGGTCTCCCGTTCGACGCGGCCATACAATCGGGGACGTTGCTAGCCGTGATCTCGTTTTTCTGGAGGGACTTCCTGGCTATGGCGCGAGCTTTTCCGCGTTCTCCGAGGGAATTCGACCTCACGAACACCGATCAGCGCATGGCGTGGCTTATCATCGTCGCCACGATCCCCGCGGGCCTCGTAGGGTTCTTTTTCGACGACTTCTTCGAGAGCGCCGCGGTACGCTCGCCATGGGTGGTCGTGGTCAATCTGGTGCTGGTGGGCGTTCTGTTTATCGTCGCGGAGGCGGTAGGGCGCAAGAGCCGTCAGGCGTCCAAGCTGGGTTTCCTTTCGGTCATCGCCATCGGAATTGCCCAAGCAACCGCACTCGTCCCCGGCGTGTCGCGTTCCGGCGCTACCATTACGATGGGCCTCTTTCTCGGGATGAGGAGGGACGAGGCGGCCCGGTTCTCATTCCTAATGAGCGTCCCGATCATCACCATTGCGGCAGGGTTCAGCATTGCTCAAGCGGTCGCGGCGGGGATGGATGTTCAACAGGCGGCCATCTTTCTAGCCGGGATACTCTCTTCCGCCATGGTCGGCTACCTGACTATAAAGTTTCTGTTGCAGTTTCTGGTCCATCACTCCCTGCGGGCCTTCGCCTACTACCGCTTCGGCCTCGCCGCAGTGGTCGCGCTGCTGCTCGTTCTGCTCTAGGTGCTGCCCCAGGTTTTGACAGGGCTCGAATCGTTCTGGTAGCTTGGCCTGGACCATGTGCGCCCGCATAAAGATCAGGACAACGGCCGGTGGACGATTTATGCGGGGAAGCGGCCCTGCGCGCAGACGCTGCGTTGCTTCCCCTGACTTATCGACAAGTTCGAAGACCATCGTTTCAGGAGGGCCGTTAGCATGACATCGAAAGACGGGCACGTGATTTGGGATCTCGGGGAGGACGCCCGTGTCCGCTAATGGGGATGCTCGGTCCAGGCCCGAGGCGCCGGGCGAGATGGACGGGCTGAGGGACGGGATCGACGCGGTCGACGCGAGCATCGTCAAGCTCCTCGACGAGCGGGCGCGACTGGCGCGCAGGATCGGGGAGGTGAAGCTGGCGAAGGGCCTCCCGGCCTACGTGCCCTCGCGCGAGCGCAAGGTCCTGAACCGCGTCGCCGAGTTGAGCGAGGGGGACTTCCCAAGGACGGGCCTGGAAGCGGTTTTCCGGGAGATCATCTCCGCCTCCATCTCCCTCGAAGCCCCCCTCAAGGTAGCCTACCTCGGACCCGAGACTACCTTCACCCACGAGGCGGCCCGGCGCGCGTTCGGGGCGAGCGTGGAACTCCAACCCGAGGCGACGGTCGCGGACGTCTTCTCCCGCGTGGAGCGGGGCGAGGCCGAGCACGGTGTCGTGCCCGTGGAGAACTCGATGGAAGGCGCCGTTACCCACACCCTCGACGAGCTGATGGGGAGCCCTTTAAAGATCTGCGGCGAGGTCTACCTGCCCATCTCCCAGAGCTTGCTCTCGCGAGAAGATTCGTTGCGGAATATACACAAGGTCTACTCGCACCCCATGGCGCTGGCCCAGGTGGGGTCCTGGCTGCGCAGGGAGCTTGCGCACGCATCGCTCGAGGAGGCGGAGTCGACCGCGGAGGCCGCGCGCCTCGCCTCCGAGGAGAGCGGCATTGCCGCGGTCGGCAGCTCCCTGGCGGCCGACCACTACGGTCTTCGGGTGCTGGCTTCGGACATCCAGGACGCCCGCACGAACGCGACGCGCTTTATCGTGCTCGGCCGGTCGTGGTCGGGGCCGACGGGACGGGACAAGACCAGCGTCGTTTTCTCTTTCAAGGATCGGCCTGGGGGGCTGAGGGATGCGCTCTCGGCCTTCGCGGAGGAGGGGATAGACCTCAGGCGCATCGAGAGCCGGCCGTCCAGGAGGCGCGCGTGGACGTACGTCTTCTTCGCGGACTTCGGGGGGCACCCGGAGGAAGAGAAGGTCAAGCGCGCTCTGGCGAAGCTCGAGGAGCACACGACATACCTGACCGTGATCGGGGCCTACCCCGAGGTCCGCACGCCGGGCGGGTCCGAAGGCTAGGCCCTTGGACTTCAAGGCCGCCGCACGACTCGTCCTGCGGGAGGTCGGCCATCCGCTGCACTACGCGGACATCACCGAGATAGCCCTGGAGTCGGGATACCTGAAGAG
>JADDPY010000529.1:421-1148 GCA_016781635.1 Rubrobacter sp. | reverse complement strand
TTATCCAGACAAGTGCCGGACATCATTGATACTGAGCACTTCAGCTTCGACTGGCGGATATAACGGCCAGTTCGGGCGTTCTTTTGCCGGCTCTGGCACCAGCCGGACGCAACTCAGTGAGCAATTGGCTAATTCAAACCACTGCGGCGTCGTCGGCATGATGTGGAGGATCGCGTGCAACAAATAATTGGCAAAACCGCCATGCGTCACAATGGCTATGCGGTCATCCGCGCCAAATTGCTGCTTAATCGCGCACAAGACACCTTGCGCACGCACGAAGAATACGTCATAGTTCGTATCGCCTCCATGAGCCCAGCCTTCCTCCGTCATGCTGGATGGTAATACTGCTCGCGGGAATCGTCGTTGCAACACCGTACGGCCAAGTCCACGATGGCGATCGTTCCAGCCTTCCCGTAGCTCAGGCCAGACGTCAATACGCTGATGCCCGATGACGTCAGCAATAATACTTGCGGTCAGCAAGGAACGGACGAGTGGACTGCTGAGAATATGTGTCAGCTGTTCTCCGCAGAGTCGCTGGGCTAGCTGATGCGCTTGGTGCTCCCCGTGCGGCGACAGCGGACTGTCGGGATCGCTGGAATAGGTGGGGTCACATTGGCCTAAACATTGCCCATGTCGAATGATAAGAAGATGCATGCCTTCAGACGCTCCATCCTCATACAGTGTTCATGCAGCCAGTGTACCAGCAAATGCGTAGTGTGCGAGTACA
>JADDPY010000529.1:0-304 GCA_016781635.1 Rubrobacter sp. | reverse complement strand
ATAGCACGATGAGCTAGTCGCCGCTGGTCAGCCTCCATAAATTTGTCGGGCCATAGGTGACCATGGAGCTTCGAACCAAATGTTGGCCGTCCAAGACTTACGACAGACAGGATAGCAACTGCGATCAAGAAGCAGCCTACCAGAACATCGGTCCACCAAGGCAACATATGACCCTCACATTGTACAGCCTGCAATAGGCTACATAACTACAGTATATGATAAGCAAGCTGTGCTTGGTGTGTTCAACAAGCATGAGTAGTTCATCAGATCAAGATTAGCTAATTGGTAAGCATATTGTTTATCG
>JADDPY010000429.1 GCA_016781635.1 Rubrobacter sp. | reverse complement strand
GGCGGATGTAAACGGTAGCCAACACAGGGGGTCTGGCTACTGGGTGCGCAGATGCTTGGCGCAATGTCGCCCTTGGTGCTGCTCCCAGGCGAGCTCTTCCCGGGCAGCCTGCACGCTCCGACGTTGGCCGCGCAGTACATCATCAAGGATGTGGTGCTGGTGGCCGCCGGGATGGTGATCGCCTCCACCTGGACCGGCGCGCGCATTATCGCTGAGCCTCGGAGCATGCGGAGCACGCTTCGCACCCGCATCCCAGGGGTGTATGCCGCGGTTCAGGCACACGCCTCGTCCCACAGTGGAACCACCGCGGTGGGAGACGGAGTTGGGCCGACACGTCCATGACATGTATGCTTGCCCATACCCATAACCGGCCGTTCCCTGTGCGGCATCGATGCGACGAAGCGGAAATGGGCGACATGGAATAACCGCGAGGACGACCCCAGGCTAGACCACGCCCCCCATTCCTGACGGTTCATGTCGTCCTACGGAGAACGGGTCGGCGTTGTACGCGCCGACGATAATCTCGCTGCTACCCGAGGGATCATCGATGGTCACGGTACGCGTCTGACCCGGCGCCAGGTCAAAGTAGTTGTCTGCAAACACCGTCCCGCTGGCACCCAGCGCTTCCAGCACGATCTGCCGCGCGAAGACGTCGGTCGTGATCGCGAGCCTGCCACCGACGTGGTGCACCTGGAGTCGGGCACGTGGTAGATGGAGGTGGCGCTCGCCCATAAGCAGGTATGTTACCTCCTGGCCGGCAAAGCTCGCCTGCAGGAACTCGTCGCGGACCCGGATCGGCCCGAGGTCCACCGTGTCGAGGACGCGCCGGGCCTCGCCGGACTGGAGTGCGACGTCGCGCTCCAGCACGCCCGATCGCTCGCCCAGCGGGTACCCGACGAGGGTGCCGTCGAAGCGCAGCCGGCGCACACGGAGCCGGCCCGTTACAGGTGCGGGCGAGTCATTCACGATCCACACCGCCAGCCGGTCGGGCGTGCACTCAAAGCAGACGAGGACCGGTACGTACGCGCGGCGCAAAAAATAGAACGGAATTTTCGGAACCAGGTCATAATCCACGACGCTATAGTAGTTAATCGGCCAGGCGTCGTTGAGCCGCCAGACCAGGTAACCGCCGCAGCGTCGCCGGACGCCCTGCTCGGCGGGCGCATGGTCAGGCACGCCCCGGCGGTACCGCTCCACGGTCTGCTGCAGGTACTCGCCGTGAGCCGTGCCCAGCACGCGGATAAGCTCCTCGGCCGTCCGCACGTCGCAGAACGCTTCCATGGCGCCGACCTTGACCCACGCACCATCCACTGAGCGGTATTGCCACATCGGCGGCCACGCAGGTTGGCCCGGCGCACGAATGGCCGGATCGTAGCCGTCGGGCCAGATCTCTTC
>JADDPY010000634.1 GCA_016781635.1 Rubrobacter sp. | reverse complement strand
AGGCTTACGGAAGCCGGGTACGGTGGAGAGCCTGGTTGCGTTAGGGTGGAACGCGATCCTCGGGGTCGTAATCTCTGGTGGCTCGTCGAGTTTATGCCGGGTGTCGGGGTAGCCCCAAAGAGCGTTATTAGCCCTTTTGGATGTCCGAGAGAAGGGGCCTCAAGACCGGACTCGAAGCAGCGTGAGGGTGTCCCCCGTGCGTGGAAGTAGTTTCGCGACCCCCAGATCCGGGGAGAGGGGTGCGGGGAGAGGAAAGCTCGGTGGGGGATGGGCGGAGACCGGGAATGAGAGGAGCAACATGGAGATTAAAAAGAAACTGTGGGCGGTTTTAGCCGTCCTCGCACTATCCCTCGCCCTCGCGGGCTGCTCGGACGGGGCCGGGCTGGATGACGAGGGTGGCATCGGCTCCGACGACGGCCTGTCGTCGGGCTCCAGGGAGAGCCGCTTTGAAGGCCACGGCTCCAGAGGCTCCGGAGAAACGGAGATCGGCGGCTACAGCGTCGAGGGGCCGGGGGACGAGGAAATCTCCATCCCCGAGGCCGAGGCGGATCCGGGTGAGGTAGCGGCGTACACCGAGTCCGTGCGTTCCATACTCGAAGACAACCCCAGGGGCTTCTCCTCCCTCGTCGACCCCGAGGCCGGTCTCCAGGGGGAGACGGTGAACCTTGGGCTAGGGGCGGAGTCCGTCGAAGATGCCCTGCAGACGAACGAGGAGGCCTACGAGGACTTGCAGCAGCTCGACACACCTAGTGGCCTGGGCGAAGTCCAGGATAGCCTCATGGATTCCCGCGAGAGGGCCATCTCCGCCTACGACAACATCAACCAGGCCTTCGTGAACGACGCGAGCGCCGACGGGGTCGCCGATGCGGTCGAGGAAAGCCTACCCGAGATCGAGTACTCCAACGCGGAGACGCAAGCGCTCCTTCAGGAGCTCGAACGGTCTAGCGCCACCTAGAGCTGCGGAGGACGTCTGCTCGCCCGCGCTGTCTGACCGTGTGCCTTATCGTTCGACAAGCTAGGGTATAGGTGAAGCCCTACCCTCCTGGGTTTCCCCTGGAATTCGGGTTGATTGGATGACAGGAGGCGAGGGTAGAAATGCGAAGACCCAAGACGTCAGAAGTAAATTTCGGAGGTGAAGCGTGATGGAGCGATGAACAGTTTGCGACAAAGAGGAATAGAGTTGGGTCCCGTAGCGCTCGGATGGGTAGTTGCTATCCTGGTCGGGATCGTTCTCGCTTTGGTATTGGGCGGTATCTTTGGCGTTGCTGCGGGCGGTACGGGCCCGGCCGTGACCGGACAGAGCGGGGCCGGCCTGGTTATAGGATCTTTGATCTTCGGTTTTCTAGCTTATCTCGCAGGCGGGTACGTCGCTGGTAGCCGGGCGAACACCGCCAAGCCCCTCAACGGTGCGATGACTGCGGTTTTGAACCTTGTGATCGCGCTCGTGCTGGCGATTATCGCGACCCTGTTGATCCTGATTATCGGCGGTAGCGACTTTCCCCCCGGTCCCGTAGGCGCACTGAGCGCCACTGGTGGCGGCTTCCTGGGCGTTCTGATCGGCTTCCTGGTCAACCTGGCTGGTGGCTACGTGGGCGGCAAGTTGGCCGAGTCCCGCGGAAGGTAAAGACAGAAACACTTTTTCTTACGCCCGGCCTCCGCGCCGGGCGTTCGCATGTGAGACGGTTCGAGGCCGCCCTTTCACCGGTAGTCTCCGGGAATAGGGCGGCCTCGAACCGTATGTACGAGTAACGGACCCTTGGAGCGCCCTCCGAGTACGCTTCCGCCCGTAGCCCTGCGGAGGATACGCTGGGAGCAGCCCACTTCCTCTCGCGGTCGCGAACGCCAGCAGAAGACCGCACCTCGACCCGAGCGCGACGCCATACGCAGCTAGGAGCGGGGCTACCCGTAGACTTCTACCGCCAGGCCGTGTACCTCTTACGAACCCTCACTCTACCGGTCGGCCGCGTCATGATCCGCATCGGTATCGCGTGTGACGCCCTCGTGGGTCACGGGGTGGCGTGGTAGGGAGGCCGCCGGCCCCACGCCTCTTCGGGACTGAAGTTCTTTGTCGGGTGACCATCCCGACCCTTGTAACCCGCAAGCTTCTCCCGTTCTCCCTCGGCCTGGTCCGGGGCGGTTAGCTTCGGGCTGTTTGTGGACTTTCGGCTAAGGGAACCACGACGGGTATGAACGAGGCGCGTGAGGAACCCCATTCCGGCAAGAAGCTTCGCGACGACCCCGAGAGGCGGGAGAATCTACGCGAGAGGCTCGACCGCTACCTGGACCTGCCGCTGTCTCTGGCCTCCCTCGTGCTGGTCCTCATCGCGATCATCCAGCTCGGCGGCGAGGTCGAGCCTCCATGGGATCGGCGCATGGAGGTTCTAGGCTGGACCCTCTGGGGGCTCTTTTTCGTCGAGTTCGCCGCCAAGTTCGTCCTGGCGCCCAATAAACGGCGCTATGTCACGCGCCGGTGGCTCGACGTGCTTGTTCTCCTGGTCCCGTTTTTGCGCTTCCTCCGATTGTTGCGCGTCTTGCGCGTAACCCGGTCTTTCCCGGTCTTCAGGCTTCTGGTATTCGGGGGACGAGGCTCGAGTGCTACCCTCGCGCTGCTTCGCCGCCGTCGCCTGGGGCAGCTTGCCATCACCTCCGTGATGGTGATGCTTGTTGGCGCTGCCCTGGGATTTATCATTGAACGAGGTGCCCCGGGCGCCCAGCTTGAGACCTTCGGAGACGCGTTGTACTGGTCGTCGACCATCGTCACCACGGTAGGCAGCGAGCTCTACCCGGTGACTCCAGGCGGTCGCATCCTGGCCTTCTTCCTGATGCTCTACGCCGTCGGCATTTTTTCCTACTTTATCGCCTCCATATCGACCGTCCTCGTCGGCCTCGATGCGGAGCAGGGGGTCCAGGATGAGCGGCGGGAGCCCTCGAGGCGGGACGACGAGGACGGGGTACGGCTCGACGAGGTCGAAGTCGAGGCGTTGCGCCGTATCTTGCAGAAGGCCGGAAGAAGGCCGTAGGGACTCGTCCCGGGGCTCGGTATGAGCGCGGCGGTGGCCGCGGCCATGCCCCCGAGCGACGTCTCCGACGGACCCCGGCCGACAAGCTTTCATCGCCGGCTTCCTGGTGGCCTTCGTACCAAGCCGATTGTGAATAGGATCAGCAGCCCCCGATGGGAGCGACGGGTGAGCTTCATGCCCGGACAACAGCGTGACGGACCCCACCTTCCGCGAGTAACGCGGTTACCATTAGCATGCTGTGAATGTTGCGAATTCTTAACACGAAGCTAACGTGCATCCGGCGGACCTGAGTTATGCTGTGAATAATCTAGTACGGGTACGATAAGCCCGAAAGATCAGCTTCAAGCTTCGGAAAACAAGGGGAGTCGACCATGAGACCGAAAGCAGTGTTCTCAATATTAGGGGTACTTACCTCCGTCGCTCTGGCAGCGGGGCTGGTGGGCACCGGGTTCGCGCAGGCCGACGCGGAAGACGGCGAAGGGGTGCGTGCCGGCGATGTCACGGTCGAGGATGGCGTAGTACGCACCGGAGATGTCGTGGTCGACGATTCCGGCGTTCGCATCGAGGGTGGCCCCTCGACCGACAGCAATGGGGAGAGCAGCACCGGCGACGGGGAGAGCGGCTCCGTTGAGGAGGAAGGCTCCCGCGATAAAGGAGATATAGAGGATGAGGAGAGCACCCCGGTCGCCGACGGCGAGGTGTTGCTGAAGCTCAAGGGCGACGAGGGCGTCGAGTTCTCCGGGACGTGCTCCGTCGGCGGCGAAGAGCAAGAGATACAGGGGCAGGTCCCCGAAGAGTTCACCTTCGCGCTCGACGGCGACGAGCTCGAGTGTGAGGTTCGCAAGGAGGGAGACGGGACGCTGAAGCTGGTCCTCCTCTCCGGCGACGACCGCGTCTCGCAGAGGGTGAGCGGCGACGCCACCCTGAAGTTCAGCTACTCCGGCAACGGCGTCTCCTCCTCGACGAGCTCCGTCTCCGGTTCTTCGAGCGTGGTGAGCCAGTCGTCCTCGGTGGTCCAGTCGAGCTCGTCCTCGACGAGCCGCTAGGGGCGGTCTACCCCCGCGGAGGGGTATCGGGGCCCGGGTTCGACCCGGGCCCCTTTTTGCTGCCTGCGAAGTACCGGTAGACGAGAAAAGCGACGACCAACGCGAGCAGGAGCATCAGCGCGAGCCGATCCGGAACGGCGCCTGCAACGTAGCCCGCCCAATCCTCGGCGGCAAGGGCGAGGTCTTCGGCCCCGCGGGAGGCGTAGAATCCGGTGAGGGCCGTCGTCCCCTCGTACGCGATAAACAGGACCCCGAGCAGGACGAACATCGCGCCGGAGACGAGGTTCGTCGTGTGGACCCGGAGCCTGCCGAAGCCTAGCTCCCGGCCCCGGAGCCAGCGGCGCCCGCCGAGGTCGAGGCGGTCCCAGAGGGAGGCGAGGAGAAAGAGCGGGGCGGCCATTCCGAGGGCGTAGGTCGCGAGCAGCCCCGCGCCCCGGAGCGTCTCGCCCGAGGCCGCGGCGACGGTGAGGACAGCGCCGAGGATCGGGCCGGAGCAGAAGCCCGCGAACCCGTACACGGCGCCCAGAGCAAAGGTCGCCCCGACGGAGTCGCCCTTGACCCGGCCGCGCAACCGCTCGAAAGGGCCCAGGGAGAAGCCCCGGCCCATAAGCTGCCAGGCTCCGAGCAGGATCAGGAGCACCCCCGCCGCCAGGATGAGCGTGCTCCTCTGCCCGTAGAAGAGCCGGCTGACCGCCGAAATCCCCATCCCGAGCGGGACCAGCGTAACGCAGAGCCCGAGGTAAAAGACGACGGTCTTCCTGACCAGCTCTCTCCGCGACTCGAAGGCGTAGGCGAAGAAAGCCGGCAATAGTAGCGCGCTGCACGGGCTCAGGAGCGAGAAAACCCCCCCGAGAAAAGCCGCGAGGTAAGAGGCCTCAGGAAGCACCCTCCGCCTTTCTAGCCTCCTCCTCGATCAACTGCTCGAACGTCTCCAGGGACTGAAATCCCACGAGCCTCTGCCCGTTTATATCGAAGGTCGGAGTACCGCTGATCCCGGCGCTCTGGCCCGCCTCGAAGTCCGCCTGCACGGCGGCAGAGATCTCCTGGCTCCTGAAATCGGGCTCGAACCGTTCCACGTCGAGCCCCAGTTCCCGGGCGAAACCGGAGAGCTTCTCGTCCGAAAAGGCCCCGCTGTTGCCCGAGCCCTGGTTTTCGTAGAGCAGGTCGTGATACTCCCAGAATTTCCCCTGCTGCCCGGCCGCGCGGGCCGCGTGCGCCGCGTTCACCGACTCCTGCCCCTGGTAGGGGAAGTCCCGCCACTCGATCTTGAGCGTCCCGTCCTCGACGTACTTTTCAACCAACTCCGGTTTCACCTCACGGGCGAACTTGCCGCAGTACGGTCACTGATAATCCGCGTACTCGGTCAGGACCACGGGCGCGTCCGCCTCCCCGAGAGGCTCGCGCCCGAGCGCCTGATCCTCCTTCGCTGGCGCCTCCCGTCCGCCGCCCTCCGGGGCCTGCTGCCCTCCACCGCCCCCGGACGCGCCGCCGCACGAAGTCGTGAGCGCCAGGAAGAGGCCCGTGACGGCCGCGAGGAGGAACCACCGGGGCATGGACCTAGCTTTGCCTCTATCTACCGTCGGTATAGAACCATTCTCGTTCAAGTTCGTGTCCTCCTGCCGCTATCGCTCGGGTCGTTAGAGATTTCGGATGCATGCGCACGCAATCGTGCATGCTGTCTCTTTCAATCCTATACGATGCAAACGCTCTCCCGGATGATCAGCGGCGCGTGACATATCTCACTGCTCCTTCGTCGCGCACCATATAATCCTGGTTTACGCGGCAAGACACGAAGCCTTTGGGGCGAGGAGGAGATTTTGGAGCACAGGAGCAATCGTTCGGAAGTACGACCGGCCGCGCGGGCGTCGCTCGTGGCCCTGCTCGCGCTTGTTATCTCCGCCTCCGCCGTCGCGTGCGGCGGCGAGCCTCAGGGGGGACAAGGCGAGGCGGAGCCCGGCGGGACCACGCAAGCCATGAGCGTTCCGGAGGAGACGACCGCGATGAAGGAGACCACCGCGGAGCAGGCGTCAGCGCCGGCGACGGTCGGGCCGGAGGAGCAG
>JADDPY010000155.1 GCA_016781635.1 Rubrobacter sp. | reverse complement strand
GCGCCCTCTCCTCTGGGTCCCTGAACGTGGTTATAACGATGGAGAGCGCCGCGGGGCCATGAGCGCCCCGCCTACCCCCTGAAGAGCCCTGGCGCCGACGAGCAGGCCCTGGGAGAACGCGAGACCGCAGAGGAGCGAGGCCACCGTAAACAGGATGAGCCCCGCCATGAAAACCCTACGCCGCCCGAAGAGGTCGCCGGCCCTGCCGCCCAGCAGGAGGAAGCCCCCGAAGGTGAGGAGGTAGGCGTTCACCACCCACGAGAGCCCCACCTCCGAGAAGCGCAGGGAGTCTCCGACGCGGGTAGCGCCACGTTGACGATCGTGCCGTCGAGGACGAGCATGAGCTGAGCCGCGCACACCAAGAGCAGCGCGAACCACCGGCGCCGGTCGCTCGGATGCTTCTTCCGCGCCCGCGAATCGTTAATTTCCGCCATTCCCGCTCCTTCTCGTACGACCCGCGTGGATGTCCGTGCCTCCTCTGTTTCTAGTCAACCGGTTGCGCAAACCAGCCACCTGGCCTCGACCGTCCGAGGCCGTTCGGCCCGGTACCGGTGGCGTGGTCGAGAAGCGCACCCCCTCTTTGCCCACGGTTGCCATATTCGACTACCGTACCGCATGCCGGGTTCGCTACGGTCGCGCTATCGCGCCGGCCCGATCCGAAGCCATCAATACCGCTGCGTCCCCCGCGTCGGCCGGCGTCGTCAGATGCGAGCGGCGGCACTGCCGCTGGAGCCGCCCGCCCCGTAGACCACGGCGTTATTCTCCCGAAGTAGAAGCGTCATTTATCCTTCCGTTCCGGTCGGTAGGTGAGGACGACGACCCCCGAGCCGAACGTCTTCGTCTCCACGAGGCTCAGGGCTTTCGTATCACCCCCGTCCCCGAAAAGCCGTTTTCCGCTTCCCACGACGACGGGGAAGACCATGAGCCGGTATTCGTCGACGAGGTCTTGCTCCATCAGCGTGTTCACCAGTTGGGCGCTTCCGCCGATCAGAATGTTTCCTCCATGCTCCTGCTTCAGCCTGGATACCTCCTCCGCAACGTCCCCTTTGACGATCGTCGAGTTATTCCACTCCAGCGGCTCTTGCAGGGTCGTCGAGACGACGTGCTTGGGGATGCCGTTCATCCTGGCGACGAAACCCACTTCGTCGGTCACGGACGGCCAGGCACCCGCGAAGCCCTCGTAGGTCACCCGGCCCAGCAGGAGGGCGTCGCTCGCGAACAGCTCGTCGAGCTTGTACTTCTCCTGTTCTTCGCTTCCGAACCGGAAGGTCCAGCTCGGATGCTCCATCACGCCGTCCACCGACACGAACTCCGATACGACTACTTTTCTCACGTCGATCCTCCTCTAGATGAGTGTTGCGGGGATCTCAGGCCCACAGCTCCTTGAT
>JADDPY010000473.1:1350-6197 GCA_016781635.1 Rubrobacter sp. | reverse complement strand
GCCGAGGTCGGCGGTCCTGAACCCGGCCTCCAGCGCCACCGAGACCCCCCGCTCGATCGCCCCCGCCACGTCCGGCCTCCCCAGGGAGTGGCGGAACATCATCGCGGAGGAGAGGATCGTGGCGTAGGGGTTGGCGACCCCCTTCCCGGCGATATCCGGGGCCGAGCCGTGGACCGGCTCGAAGATGCCGGGCGTGCCGGGCAGGCCCAGCGAGGCCGAGGGCAGCATCCCCATCGAGCCGGGGAGCATCGCCGCCTCGTCCGAGAGGATGTCACCGAAGAGGTTCTCCGTCAGGAGGACGTCGAAACGCCTCGGGTCCCGGATCAGGAACATCGCCGCGGCATCAACGAGGACGTGGTCCACCGCAACCCCCGGATACTCCCCCGCGATGTCCTCGACCACGCTCCGCCACAACCTGCTCGTCGCCATCACGTTGGCCTTGTCCACGCTCGTCACGCGCCCGGACCGCCCCTCGGCCGCCTCGAACGCGACCCTCGCGACACGCTCGACTTCCTCACGCGTGTAAACGCTCAGGTCGCTTGCCCGCTCCTCGCCCTCTTCCTTCTCCCCGAAGTAGGCCCCACCGGTAAGCTCGCGAATAATGAGGATGTCCACACCCTTCAGGACCTCCTCCTTCAGCGTCGAGGCGGAGAGGAGCGCCGGGATCGCCGCCACAGGCCTCAAGTTCGCGAACGCCCCGAGGGACTGGCGCAGCTTCAACAAGCCCCTCTCCGGACGCAGATCCCCGGGGTTCCGGTCAAACTCCGGGTCACCTACCGCGCCGAGCAGGACCGCGTCCGAAGCCTTGGCCCTCTCCAGCGTTTCGTCGGAGACGGGCACGCCCTCCTCGCGGATGGCGGTGCCGCCGATCCTGCGCTCCTCGTAACTCAGCCCGACCCCGAAGTGCTCGGCGGCCACGTCCATCACGGTCCGGGCCGCCCCCACCACCTCCGGTCCGATGCCATCACCCGGAAGCAATAAAATTTCGAACGAGTCGCGCATATCTTCTACCTTCCTCTAGAACTCCGGCCGCGAACGCAGCCACTCCCGTCCCTCCGGACCCAACCCATTTGCCAGAATCTCCTCTGCGCGCCCCTCGTCCACGATCTCTTTCTCATCCCAGAGCGCATGTACGAGGCGTCTCAGAAACCCTTCCCCGAACTCCTCTACCGCCGCGACACCCAGAAGGAGGAGCAGGTTCTGAAAGTCCATCTGCATCTTGGCATCGGCCTTGCCCCCGAAGGACCGGACGGTAAAGCCGGGGCTTCGGTCTACCTTCGAGAGGTGTTCCTCCAATGGGAGTCCCTCCCTCAGCGCGACCGCCGCCGAAGATGCCTGGGGGATCAACTCCCCGAGCCACATAGGGGTCCGGACCACTTCCCTCCGCAGCAGAAAAGCGTGCGCCAGTTCGTGCCATACGACGAGCGGCCAGGTTGCGGACGTGCGCGGCCGTATCGCGGGTGTGAGCCCCTCCGGTAGCACGAGGGCCGGTGGCCGGACGGAGCGGGTGAAGTAGGGGAGACCGGGTGGATAGGGTCGACTGCTCTCCTTCGGTGCCTCGTGCCAATCTTCTTCCGCCACCAGTAGAGCTTCTAGCGCGGGCGGCTCGCTCTCCAAGATCCCGGAGAGGGCCTCCGCCCCATGCCGCAGGAGTCCGAAGAGTCCCCGCGCCCCGGTCCGGAGGCGCGGCGCATACACGATCGGGATCGTACCGGCGAGGCGTTCGTATCCGGGTAGGGCGACGGGGGCCTGCAAGGGTATGCGGCTTTAGGGGGTGACCTGAGGCGTGCGCGTAGCCCCGACCCTGCCCGCGGCGTACACGTTGACCGCCCGCACGTAGGCGCGCGCCGCGGCCTCGACCACGTCCTGGGAGAGGCCGCGCCCGGCGTACTCTGTCCCCCCGAAATCGACGGTAATCCGAACCTCCCCGAGGGCATCCTTACCGCCGGTGACCGCGTCTATGCGGAAGTCCGTCAGACGACCCTTCATGTTCGTGGCCGCGTCGATGGCGCGGAAGACCGCGTCCACCGGGCCCTCACCCTCGGCCTCCGCCTCGAAGACGCCGTGGTCCTGGTGAGAGATCGTCACTGCCGCCCTGCTCTGGCGTCCCGTTGCAGCGACCACCCGGAACGAGTCGAGGACGAACTTGCCCTCAAACGAGCCGACCTCGTCGGCCGCTATCGCCTCCAGGTCCGCCGCCGTCACGCTCTTCTTGTGATCCGCGATCTCCTTGAACCGCACGAACGCGCGCTTCAAGACCTCGCCCTCCAGGCTGTAACCGAGCTCCTCCAGGGCGTCCTTCAGGGCGTGGCGCCCGGAGTGCTTGCCGAGGAAGATGTTCGTCCCTTCCAGGCCGATGTCCTTCGGCGTCATGATCTCGAAGGTCCTGCGGTCCTTCAGGACGCCGTCCTGGTGTATCCCCGACTCGTGCAGGAAAGCGTTGCGGCCCACGACCGCCTTGTTCGGCGGCACCTCGTAGCCGGTGACGTTGGAGATCATGCGCGACGTGTTCGCGAGCTGGCGGGAATCCACGCCAACCTCGGCGCCGTAGTGGTCGCCGCGCGTCTTCAGCGCCATCACCACCTCTTCGAGCGAAGCATTCCCGGCCCGCTCCCCGATCCCGTTGACCGCCACCTCGATCTGGCCGGCCCCGACCTGCACCCCCGCGAGGCTATTCGCCACCGCGAGCCCCAGGTCGTCGTGGCAGTGTACCGAGAGCACCCGGTCCTTCAACGCCGGCACCCGCTCCTGAAGCTCCTTCAAGAATTGGGAGAACTCGGACGGCGTCGTGTAGCCGACCGTATCCGCGATGTTGATGACGTCAGCCCCGGCCTCGACGGCGGCGGCGACGACCTCGGAGAGAAACCCGATCTCCGTCCTCGTCGCGTCCATCGGGGAGAACTCGACGTTCTCGCAGAGGCTCTTCGCGTGCCGTACGGCCCGGTCGGCCCCCGCCAGGATCTCCTGCTTGTTGGACCGCATCTGGTGCTCGATATGCAGATCGGAGGTCCCCACGAAGGTGTGGATGCGCGGCCTCTGCGACCACTGCACCGCCTCCCAGGCCCGCTCGATATCCGCCTCGTGGATGCGGGCGAGGCCCGCGATCCTCGGCCCCTTCACCTCGGAGGCGATCCGGCTAACCGACTCGAAGTCGCCGTCCGAGGTAATAGGGAAACCCGCCTCGATTACGTCTACCTTCAACCGCGCGAGCTGATGCGCTATCTCTATCTTCTCTTCTACGGAAAGCGAGATCCCCGGCGACTGTTCGCCATCTCGCAGGGTGGTATCAAAGATCTCTACGCGACGCATATTCCTGTCATCTCCCTACTGAATCGTAAACCTATCGATATTTGCGACTGAAGTTAGGTGGCCGCAGGCGTAAATGAGCCGGCGCTAGAGGCCGGGCTGGATAATTCGCCCGACGACCACCCTGGTTAGTCGTAGGATAATGGGGGAGACGCGCAAGATGTTAGAAGCTGTCCTTCATGTGAGAGGGCAGTATCTCACTGCCTCGCACTTTCCGCAACCTCCACCGCAACCGTCCAGTCGGCGTAGTCTGGATTCTCGCCGCGCGCGGCCCCGAAATAAAGCTCCTGGAGCCGGCTCGCGACCGGGCCCATCTCTCCGGTGCCGATCTTGCGGTCGTCTATCTCCGTAACGGGGGCTATTTGAAAGCCGGTGCCGGTCAGAAAGACCTCGTCGGCGGCGTAGAGTTCGGTCCGTCCGACGTCGCGCTCCGTAGTGGTCATCCCGAGGTCCTTCTCCGCAAGCTCCATGACCGCGTCACGCGTGATCCCCTCGAGGATGTCCGCCGTAACCGGCGGCGTGACGAGCCCACCCTTGCGAACGATAAAGATGTTCGCCGCACTTGCCTCGGAGACGAAGCCCGCCTGCGTCAGGAAGATGGCGTCGTCGTAGCCCGCACGGTGCGCCGCGTCCACCGCGAGCGCCGTGTTTATGTACGAGCCGGTGGTCTTGGCCCGCGCGGGGATCGCGTTATCCGACGAGCGGCGCCACCCCGAGACGGCGCACTTGAGACCATTGAGTTCCACGTAGTTGCCCATCGGAACGGTGAAAATAGAAAGCTCCGTGGGCCCCCTGAGGTTGACCCCGACGGACTGGGCGGACTTGTACGCGAGCGGACGGATATACGTGTCCTCCCGCGGGGCGTTTCTCTTCAGAATCTCCAGCGTGATCTCGCAAAGCTCATCCACGGACGGCACGAGGTCCAGGTGCAGAATGCGGCAGGACTTTTCGAACCGCTCGTAATGCTCGCGGAGCTTCAGAACCTGAAGCGAGCCCTTCTGCTCGTTCCAGTACGCCCGGATGCCTTCGAAGACCCCCGTACCGTAGTTCAGGGCGTGAGTCGCCGGAGATAACCTGATGTCGCCCATCTTGACGAACTCACCGCCGTGGTAGGCCCACTCTGCGTCGTTGGCGGCGAAAGCGGTGCGAGCCACTAGCCCTCACCCCTCGCGGGGCTACCTGCCGGAGCCTCGACCCCCTCGGCGGCCAGCGCACGAAGCTCCGCCCCTACTTTCTCCACCTGAAGCTCGGCCTCCCGACGCCGCGTCGCGAGGAAGGAAGCACCGTGTGCCTGGTTCTCCAGCACCCAGTCACGGGCGAACTTGCCGTTCTGGATGTTTACGAGGATCTCGCGCATCCGATCCTTCGTCCCCTCGTCGATGACCTTGGGGCCGGCAGTGTAGTCGCCGTACTCGGCCGTGTTGGAGATGGAGTAGCGCATCCCCGCGAGGCCGCCCTCGTAGATGAGGTCCACGATCAGCTTCAGCTCGTTGACGCACTCGTAGTACGCGAGCTCCGGCTGGTAGCCCGCCTCGACAAGC
>JADDPY010000473.1:280-1335 GCA_016781635.1 Rubrobacter sp. | reverse complement strand
TTCAGGAGCGCCGAGAGGCCGCCGCAGAGGACCGCCTGCTCCCCGAAGAGGTCCGTCTCCGTCTCCTCGGCGAAGGTGGTCTCGATGATCCCGGCTCGCCCGCTCCCGATGCCGCGAGCGTATGAGAGGATCACGTCGCGCGCCTCGCCCGTAGCGTCGTTCTGGATCGCGAACAGCGAGGGCATCCCCTTACCCTCGGCGTAGAGCCGCCTGAGGACGTGTCCGGGGCCCTTCGGTGCCACGAGCCCGAGGTCCACGTGCGGAGGAACCGTGATCTGGTTGAAGTGGATGTTGAAGCCGTGGGCGAAGAGCACGAGCATCCCCTCGGAGAGGTTCGGCTCGACCTCGCTCTTGTAAACGGCCGGCTGCTTTTCGTCCGGTAGGAGGAGCATCACCACGTCGGCCCAGCGCGTGGCATCCGCGGTGCTCATGACCTGCAGCCCGTCGGACTCGGCCTTCGCCTTGCTCTTGCTGCCCTCGTAGAGCCCGACCGCGACCTCGCAGCCGGAGTCCTTCAGGTTCAGCGCGTGGGCGTGGCCCTGGCTGCCGTAGCCCAGGATCGCGACCTTGCGCTGCATGATCTCGTTGCCTATGTCACCTTCCCGGTAAACCCGAGCCATCTTATATCCTTCCAGTCCCAGGCCGGGCCACCGGCCCGAGCCTCACCAAGTCTTCTACGTCGTTCCCCATACTAGCGAGCCAGGCCTCGAGTTTCCCGGTAGGGCCGGTCGCTACTACCGTGCCGCCCTCCTCGTGAAGCCCAATCCCCGCCGGAGCCTCACCGGGCACCCCGCCTACCTTCAACAGCGCGACCTCGACCGTCTCGCTACCTTCCTCGATCTCCTCGACGTCTTCGAGCGCCGAAAGGAGAATCGCGTAACGACGGGCGGACTCGGGGGGACAATCCAGAAGGATCGTCACCCGCAAGGTCTCACCCTCCGGACGGGTTTCGCGGCCAACGGTGAACCGGGCAACCGGCATCCGCTTGTTCTGGAGCGTCATGAGGAAGCGCACGAGGGCGAGCATGCCGCCGGAGAGGCGGACCTCCACCGCGT
>JADDPY010000473.1:0-228 GCA_016781635.1 Rubrobacter sp. | reverse complement strand
TTTCGCTCTCCTCGATCATCTCGTTGACGCTCATCCCGCTCGGGATCATGGGGAAGACGTTCGCCTCGGGGTCGATGTGGAAGTCGATGATCGTGCAGCCGTCCTGCTCCTCGGCCCACCGAACCGCCGCCTCTATGTCGTCACCCGGCTTGACGGTCTTGCCCGAGAGCCCGTAGGCCGCGGCGAACTGCTCGTAGTCCGGCCCGGTCATCGGGGTCGAGGAGTAGC
>JADDPY010000444.1 GCA_016781635.1 Rubrobacter sp. | reverse complement strand
ACGGGTACTGCTCGACTACACGAGTTCTTTGGGATGACGGGCAGGCGCGTAGGTAGCTCCCCACTCTGCGGTAGAGGCTATAAAAGCAGTAGGAACATCTACATGACGACTGTACCGAACTACGGCAGTACAGGAAAGGGCTTGAGGTATGGTCGAGCTTGCTGAGCGTATTACAGTTGACCCGGAGCAGTGCGGTGGGCGTCCCTGTATTCGTGGAATGCGGATTCGGGTGAGTGACGTGCTGGACCTTCTGGCGAACGGTCTCTCTCCTGCTGAGATCGTTGGAGAGATGCCCGATCTCGAACTCGAAGATGTTCGCGCGAGCTTGAGGTTCGCGAGCCGTCGTCTGAATCACCCCGTCGTCGCTGCTTGATCGTCTGGATAGACGCGCAGATTTCTCCTTACCTGGCGCGGTGGCTCTCCTCGGAGTTTGACGTGGAGGCGAAGCCGGTTCGGGACTCGGCCTGCGCGATGCTAAAGACCGTGAGATCTTTCTGGGCGCTAGGGAGGCCGGAGCCTTGGTGCTAACCAAGGACAGCGACTTCGTGCTGCTGCTCGAACAGCTCGGCCCTCCTCCGCAAATTCTGTGGCTCACGCTCGGCAACACCTCAAACGCACACCTTCGAGAAGTCCTGGCAAAGAGCTTCCCGACTGTGCAAGGATTGCTTCTCCGAGGTGAGCCGCTGGTCGAGATCTCGGAGGCGGACGACACAAGCGTTTAGCGTTCCTAACAGATGATGGCTTCGGTTCGATCCTGTAGAAGGGCCGTAACCGGTTTACTCGGATGAACTTCGCGTAGTGTGGGGACCCTTGTGCAAGCGACTTGAGTGTCATGTGATCTCGACGAACGAGCAGGTACTCTCTCACGCTGCTTGATGCTTGGTGGGGCAATACCCGTACCGTAAGCTTGCTCACACGAGCCTCATGCCTCGACCCCAGATAGAGGAGAGCGATGAGCGCGACGCTGACGGTGCGAGACGAGACGACCTTTGCTTTCGGCGGGGAGGAGCGCGAGTTCACGCTCGATTTTCTGGCCGAGAAGGTCACGGTGCGAGACTTGCTCCGCGCCCGCGTCTATGGGGAGGTGGAGGAGTTCAACGCCCGTCGTTCGGGGCTCTTCCGCGGTCTCGTTCAGCCGACGGACACGGAGCGGGTGTTGGACGGCTTCAGGGTGCGCGAGGGGCGGCGCATCGACGCGGAGGGGCAGTTCGACAGGGCTCTGGAGGCGTTCGGACGCAACGGGTTCTTGCTGCTGGTGGACGACCTTCAGGTGGATGACCTGGAGGAGACCATCGAGGTCGGGCCGGGGACTACGGTGACGTTCCTGAAGCTCGCCCCGCTCGTGGGAGGCTGAGGTAGTGCTGTTCTTCTGGAGGAAGAAGGCGCGCGCGGCGGACCCCTACGAG
>JADDPY010000163.1 GCA_016781635.1 Rubrobacter sp. | reverse complement strand
ATCCCGGCCGAGGAGTTGCGCGGCGTAGAAGACGACGCAATACGCGACATAGTGCGCAAACAGGAGGAGGTGGGGCTCCGCTCCGTGACCGACGGCGAGTTCCGCCGCGCCTCCTGGCACATGGACTTCATGTACGGGCTGGACGGCATCGAGAAGGCCCCCAGCAACATGAAGGTCGAGTTCCACAACGCCGGGGGCGACATCGAGTTCACCCCCGCCGCCCTCAAGGTGGAGAGCAGGATCGGCCTGAAGCAAGCCATCTTCGGCGAGGCCTTCGAGTACCTGAAGTCCCTCACCACGAACGCCGCCACACCGAAGCTCACGATCCCCTCCCCCAGCATGGTCCACTACCGCGGCGGACGCGCCGCGATAAACGAGAACATCTACCCGGACCTCGAAGCATTCTGGGACGACCTCACCGCCGCCTACGCCGAGGAAGTCCGGGCCCTGGCCTCTTTAGGCTGCACCTACCTGCAGTTTGACGACACGAGCCTCGCCTACCTCAACGACCCGCGCCAGCGCGAGCACATCGCCTCGTTGGGCGGCGACGCCGAGCACCAGCACGAGACCTACATCCGCAACATAAACCGGTCGCTGGCCGACAGGCCCGAGGGCATGTCCGTCACCACCCACATGTGCCGCGGCAACTTCCGCTCCTCGTGGGTCGCCGAGGGCGGCTACGACTTCGTCGCCGAGGCCCTGTTCAACGAGCTCGACGTCGACGGCTTCTTCCTCGAATACGACGACGCGCGTTCGGGAGGCTTCGAGCCGCTGCGCTTCGTCCCCGAAAACAAGATAGTAGTCCTCGGCCTCGTCACCACCAAGCGAGGCGAGCTCGAATCAAAGGACACGCTCAAGCGCCGCATCGAGGAGGCCAGCCGCTTCGTCGACCTCGACCAGATCTGCCTCTCCCCCCAGTGCGGCTTCTCCTCCACCGTCGAGGGCAACGCCCTCACCCACGAGCAGCAATGGGCCAAGCTTCGCCTTATCGTCGAGACCGCCGAGGAGGTGTGGGGCTAGAGCGGTCTAGAAATCGGATCGGCGCCCTGACCGATGCAGGGGGCGATCGGATCAGTTTTAAAGGCTCTTACAACCAAGCAGCGTAGGCTAGACTACCTGGCATCAGCCACGGCGGAAGACGTGGTCATGATGGCTGGAGAACGAACGAAGAGCAGTTTTGCCTCCCTACATTGTAGCTGTAGTTTGCAGGCAGGTTCTCCAAGGCATCCTCTACGTTATTCGTTGCACCAGGTAGAAGCTGAAAGGCCGAAGCGCCGAGGCACGTAGGCTACGGAAGGTCCTTCCGCAACCCGCTTCAGTACCGCTTTCCCGTCTGGCGGCGGATGTCGAAGCGGGCGGAGGAGGAGA
>JADDPY010000296.1 GCA_016781635.1 Rubrobacter sp. | reverse complement strand
TCTGGGCAATCCGGAAGTGGTGAAGACGTTGGACGAGAAGTTCGATGGCGGAACCCTCATCTTGGGCTACCTCGAACCGGACGGGGGGTTGGACATCCATGTCCCGCCGGAACGGAACGAGTATGTGCAGAAGAGGTTGGAGGAGGTCTTCGAGGCCGGGCTCGGGATGGAGAGCGAAAGGAAGGTCTTCGAGAGGCTCATGCCTTCGCCCTACATCGAGCAGATGAAAAGGGAGTTGCCGGACTCTACGGAGAAGAACCGGTACCTGAGTGATCTGCGGAACCTCAAACGATTGATGATCGGTTCTTCGAGGCTCGGTGGCACAGGATACGGTGGAGCCATCCTTAAGAGGGGCTTGAGCGACATGTACCCGGAGGCTCACGAGGCTTTCGAGAAGGAACTGGGTCAATGATCCGTTAGACCGCAGGCTTACTTGTCGATGAGGCAATACGTATTACGGATCGATCAGGCAGCGTTACTTACCATCCTATCGTTACTGTCGGGGCGAAACCGAAACGTTGATCGTTGCGTATCTCGTTGAGATGCCAGATAGGGGCTTCGGGAAGGAGACAGTGGAATCTAGAGTAGAAACGTTGATGGAGAATCTCGCCATGGCCGTGATGCAGGCGGACAACTTGGCAGCAGATTCGCCGGAGTATGGGGTGCTGGCCGAAACGCTCGCTTATGCGCTGGATCTCGCGGACCTGGGGTTGTTTGTAGAGTCCAACGTGTCCGGTTCGTTGGAGCCACCGAAACCAAGCTGACCGCAGTAGTGCATCGCGAGACGGTGTCAGCCACGTCGAAGGGGAGCCATGGACCTTGACACTCAAGGGGTGAGGCTTACGGGCGAGGATGGTTCATCTTCGATCCGTGAGACCTACTTCGTGAACGAAAACGGGGAATGGAAGCATAGGTTCGGTCAAGAGGAAAAGGACCTGTTCGGGCCGGGGGTATTCTTCGATGAGTGAGTCAATGCCCAGTGAGGGACCTTCTTCGTACTTGACAGTGTCTTTGTGTGCTACGTACATTATGCTGTGGGGGATGGTGCAGGGAGTCCCCAGTGACGTTAGCGACTGATGATGGAAGGGAGTTTGATGAAACGACTGCTGTATTTAGCTACCCTAGGCTTGGTAGCATCAATGATGTTTGCGTCTGCTGCTTTTGCACAGGATTACACTTACACACCGCCAACGAACACGGCACCAACGAACACGGCACCAACAACCACGGCACCGACCCAGTATGCTCCGACTACCTCGGCAGAGGGGGTTGACGAGATGACCCCGAGTACGACCACCACGACACCGCTCCCGGACACCGGGGGACCTTCGCTTCTGCTACCGGCAGGCCTGCTGCTTGCCTCTGGCCTTATCGGGCTTGGAGTA
>JADDPY010000291.1:230-947 GCA_016781635.1 Rubrobacter sp. | reverse complement strand
CGTTCGCTTTGCATCGCATTGTATGCTTGGTCCGACGTTCGGGTTTCGGGACGGGAAAAGACGCGCCGCTGTGCGGATGCTCGATCACCGTCGAGACTCTTCTCGGAAGCTCGGACTGAGGCTAGCCGTGCATCCCCGACCCTCCACGCCGAGCCAGCTCCGCTCGTCTTGGTTCGGGAGCCGGGCCGGGATCGGAGTATACGATGGAGGTTTGGGAGGCTTGGTCGTTGGCGCGTGTCGCGTCTCGAACAAGAAGAACTGGGGCACCCACCGGCCTCCGGTGGGGCAAAGCCTTCGGCCGACGCGCTCCCGATCGATCCGTTTTTCTACTTGCGTCGTATTGCTCTTCGTGGCAGCATTGCTAAAGTCGTTACCAATCGTGGGCCGGGAGAGCGCGTCGAAGCCTTTGTCCGCCGGGATGATCAATAAGATCGCTGAGTGGTTGGATCCGTTCGGCCGGAAGCTCTTGGCTTGCGCGGTCGCGCTGGTCCTGTCCGTGGTAGTGTTCCTATTCGCGGGCGGGCAAGCCCGGGCGCAGGAACAGGTGCAGTATCAGTACTCCTCCGCGACGACCTACGAGTGGGCGGCCGAATGGCAGACGATCGACGGGATGCCTCCCGTGGAGATACCTCCCGAGGAGATACCCCCGGTCGAGGTGGACCCGGCGGCGGACCAGTACGATCTCGGCGCGACCCCGGCGCCGGCCCCCGAGCCCGC
>JADDPY010000291.1:0-187 GCA_016781635.1 Rubrobacter sp. | reverse complement strand
CCCGCGAACCAGTACGACTCCGGCACGACGCCCGTGCCGACCCCCGTTCCCGGACCCGCGCCGGAACCCGCGCCCGAGCCGACCCCGGATCCCGTACCCCTACCGGAGCCTGCTCCCGCTCCGGTACCCGAGCCCGCTCCCGAGCCGGCCCCGGAACCCGCGCCGGATACCGCCCCCGCCCCGGTAC
>JADDPY010000618.1:4413-6235 GCA_016781635.1 Rubrobacter sp. | reverse complement strand
AACGAGGTCTTCCACTGGCGCTTCGGCGACGGTACGGTCGGGAGCCAGGAGGGTGGCACCCGGCTGGGGAATTTCGTGCCGCTAAACGAAGGCGGCGAGCCCCTGCCAACCGAGGAGATGCCGCAGGTTCGGGCCTCGCGCGGGGAAGCATTCGAGACGCGGTTCGCCACCCGGGGGGAGGACGGCTCTCTGTGCCTCTTCGAAGCCAGGGCCCACCCCTTCCCCGGCGACGAAACCGGGGGCGGCGGCGTGATCCGTCAGATCCGGGAGGGCTAGGTGGACATCCGGAGGCCGCGCGACGAGGTGATACGGGAGCCCTCCGACCCCCGTGATCTGGAGATCTCGCGGCTCAAGCGCGAGGTCGCGGCTCTACGCGGGCGCGAGGAGTCCGCGCGCACCGAGGCCCAGGACGCGAGAAAGCACTTCGCGGACCTCACGTCCATGAGCAAGAGGTTCGCCCACTCCATGCGTGCCACGGTCGGCGAGCGGCAGCAGCAGAGGCGTCGCCTGGCCGCCCAGTACGCCATAAGCCAGGTGCTGGCGACGGCGCGCGACCTCGACGACGCAGCTCCGAGGATCTACGAGATCCTCGGGGAGCGCCTCGGCTGGCACGCCGGCATCTTGTGGAAGGTCGACTACGACTCCGGCCCCCCCGTCCTGCGACGAGCCGGCTGTTGGCGCTCCGGGGGCTCCCCCTCGGGCGCCCTCGAGGAGGCGAGCGACGGGATGGTCTTCCGGCACGGCGAGGGGCTTCCGGGGAAGGTCTGGGAGCGGGGCGAGCCCGTGTGGGTCGAGGATGTCCTCGCGGACGGGAACATGCCGCGCAAGACGGCCGCGGCCGAGGACGACCTGCGCGGGGTGCTAGCCTTCCCGATCGTGGACGGGCGCTTCGTCGGGGTCTTCGAGCTCTTCCACCCCGAGGTCCTGCCGCCCGACGAGGATCTGATGCGCACGGCCGCGCTGGTGGGCGGTCAGATCTCCCACTTTCTGGAGCACCGCCACGCCGAGGAGGAGCGCGACCTCGCCCTCGTCCGCGAGCGGGAGGCCCGCGAGCGGGTGAGCGACATCCTGGAGAGCATCAACGACGCATTCTTCACCCTCGACGCAAAGCGACGCTTCACCTACGTCAACAACAAGGCGGAGCGGTTCTGGGACAAGACACGCGAAGAGCTTCTGGGGAACGGAATATGGGAGATGTTCCCCGAGGCCGTCGGCACCGAGCCCCATCTAGCCATAGAGAAGGCGCTGCGGGAGGGTGAGGCCGGCGAATTCGAGATGGTCTCGCCCCTCATTGGCACCTGGATCTCCGTGCGGGTCTACCCGTCTCCCGGTGGGGTCTCGGTGCTCTTTCACAGCATCGAGGAGCGCAAGCGGGCCGAGGAGGCCGCCGCCGGGCAGGCCCGGTTGCGGGCGCTCCAGACGGACGTCAGGGCGGAGTTCTCCCGGGGCGGCGTCAGCATGAGCGGCATACTACAGCGTTGCGCGGAGTCGATGGTCGAGCACCTGGGTGCGGCATTCGCCCGCGTGTGGCTGTTCGACGAAGGGGAGGAGATGCTGAACCTGCGGGCGAGCGCGGGAAAGTACACTCACCTCGACGGGCCCCACGGCCGCATCGACTTCGGAGACTTGAAGATCGGCCACATCGCCCGGAACCGCCGGCCGCACCTGACGAACGAGGTCCAGGACGACCCCCACGTGGAGGACGGGGAATGGGCCAGGCGCGAGGGGATGGTCGCCTTCGCCGGATATCCCCTGATCGCCGAGGGGCGGCTGGTGGGGGTCGCGGCCGTGTTCGCCCGCCACGAGCTTACCGATGAGGCGC
>JADDPY010000618.1:0-4403 GCA_016781635.1 Rubrobacter sp. | reverse complement strand
GGCATCCGTCTCCGACGCCATCGCCCAGGGCATGGCGCGGGAGCAGGCCAAGGAGGCGCTGCGCCGGAGCCGTGGCCGGGCCGTCTTCCGCACCACGCTCGCCGACGCCCTACGCCCGCTCGGGGACCCGGTCGAGATACAGGCCGAGGCCGCCGCGGCACTCGGGCGGCATCTCGGGGCCAGCCGCGTACACTACGCGGAGATCACCGAGGACGGCGAGCACGTAAAGATCGGCCGGGATTATGCCGACGGCGTACCCGATCTTACGGGCAGGTTCAAGATGAAGGACTTCGGTTCGGCGCTCATCGAAGAGTTCCGTGCCGGCCGCACGCTCGTCATGACGGACGTCGCGGGCAGCACGGACCTCTCGGAGGCGGAACGCGCGGCATACGCCAGCGTTTCGGTAGGGGCTCAGGTTGTGGTGCCGATCGTGAAGGCGGGCCGGCTCGTGGCAACTCTCTCCGTCCACCAGTCCGTGATACGAAAGTGGGCACAGGACGAGGTCGCGCTCATGCAGGAGACGGCGCAGCGGACGTGGGACGCGGTCGAGCGCGCCCGTGCCGAAGAGGCGTTGCGCGAATCGGAGGAGCGCTACCGGTCCCTGTTCCACTCCATCGACGAAGGCTTCTGCACGGTAGAGGTGCTGTTCGACAAGGACGGCAGGCCGTTCGATTACCGCTTCCGGGAGACCAACCTGGCGTTCGCCAAACAAACGGGGCTCAAAGAAGTTGCGGGCAAGACGGCACGAGAGCTCGTCCCGGGCCTCGAAGAACGGTGGTTCGAGGCCTGCCGCAGGGTCGCCCTGACAGGGGAACACGTCCGCTTCGAAAACCGCGTCGAAAGTTTGGACGGTTGGTTCGACGTCTACGCCTACCCCGTCGGTGGGCCGCAGAGCCGAACGATCGGGATACTCTTCAGAGACGTTACCCGGCGCAGGCTGGCGGAAGAGGCGCTCCGCGAGAGCGAGGAGCGGCTGCAGCGGGCGATAGCGATCCGGACGGTCGGCGTCATATTCTTCAAGCCCGAGGGCGACATCTTCGAGGCCAACGACGCCTTCCTCAGGATGAGCGGCTACGACCGTGAAGACCTGGCGGCGGGGCTTGCGCGGTGGGACACGATGACGCCGCCGGAGCATATGCCGCGCTCCCTCCAGGCTATCGAGGAGTTCCAATCAACCGGGAGGACCACGCCCTACGAGAAAGAGTACGTCCGCAAGGACGGCTCTCGCTGGTGGGGATTGTTCGCCGCGACGCGCCTCAACGAGGGGGAGGGCGCCGAGTTCATCATCGACATCACCGAGACCAAGCGGGCGGAGGAGGCGCTGCGCCGCTCCGAAGAGCGCTTCCGCGCCATAGCAGACCTCGTCCCGGATCTTCTGTGGAGCAACGACGCCTCGGGGGCGGCGAGTTGGTATAACCGGCGCTGGTTCGAGTACACCGGCCTCAACATCGGGGAGTCCAAGGAGTACGGCTGGCTCTACTCCGTCCACCCCGACGACCGCGAGGCCTCGGTGCAGGCCTTCCTTGCAGCCATCGACAGCGGCCAACCGCTGCGGCTGGAGCACCGCATCCGTGGCCGTGACAAGGCCTACCGATGGTTTCTCGTCCAGGCGAATCCGTTGTGCGACGACGAGGGCCGCATCGCGCGGTGGTTCGGGGCGGCGACCGACATCGACGAGCAGCGGACCGCGCTCGAGGCCCTCGGGGAGAGCGAAGTGCGCTACCGCTCGCTGACGGAGTCGAGCTCCTCCATCGTGTGGACCAGCGACAAAACCGGGGCGATCGTCGAGGAGATACCAGCCTGGGAGGAGTTCACCGGGCAGACCTATCGTGAGTATCGGGGCTTCGGCTGGATTGAAGCCTTGCACCCCGAGGACCGCCCCCCCGAGACCCTCTGGGAGGAGCTGTTGGCCTCGGACCCGGCACCGATGGAGGAGGAGTATCGTCTCCGGCACCGTGAGGGCGAGTACCGCCGCGTCGTCATGCGCGGCATACCCATCATTGATAAGGGGGGCGAGACGCGCGAGTGGGTGGGCACGATATTCGATGTCGAGGACAACCGCCGGGCGACGGAGGAGCGTGAAGATCTCAGGCGCGAGACCGAAAGGGAGCGGGCACGGCTGCAAACGATCCTGCAGCAGATGCCCGGAGGCGTGTTCATCGCCGATGCCTCCGGCCGGTTCGTCCTCACCAACGAGGGGGGGGAACGCATTTATGGGAGGAATATTGGCTCGGTCGAGGAGTGCATCCGGCACTCGCGCTCCTACCCGGACGGCGGTGAGCTCCCGCCGGAGCGCGACCCGCTCGCCCGCGCGCTGCGGGGGGAGGCGGTCACGGACATGAGGTGCTATACGGTGCGTCCCGACGGGACCCATCGTGTAGTCAGGGTCAACTCCGCGCCGGTCCGGGACGAAGGAGGGAACGTGGTGGCGGCGGTCAAGGCGTTCGACGACGTCACCGAGCGTGTGCGCGCGGAGGAGGAACGCGACCGGATGCGCGGGCGCGAGCAGAAGGCGCACGAGCAGGTCGAAGAGGCCGAGCGGCGCCTAGCCTACTACGCCGGGGCGCGGGAGGAGCGCCAGGTCATCAGCCGCGAGCTGCACGATCGCGTGGCCCACTCCATAGCCGTCGTGCGCCAGAACCTCGAGCTCTACGAGGTCCTGAGGAACCGCAACCCCGAGGCGGCGGCGAAGAAGATAGAGCTCGCCAAGGAGGAGGCAAAGGCCTCGCTCAAGTCCACCAGGGACCTCTCGATGATGCTCCGCCGCTCGGAGGTCGAGGAAGGCATCACGAAGGCCCTCGCGAGCCTCGAGGAGACCACCGTCCCCATGGGTATACATTACGAGTCGACGATGACGGGCGACGAGTCTCTCGTCCCGCCGCACGTAGGCAACCAGATCTTTCTGGTCCTGCGCGAGGCGGTTCGCAACGCGGTGAGCCATTCCGACTGCGAGCATGTCACGGTCGGAATGGATATAACCAAAGAAAGGGTGATCGGTACGGTGGAGGACGACGGACAGGGCTTCGAGCCCGACGAGGTACGCGCCAACGGGGGGCTGAGGTCGATGGAGGAGCGGGCCTCGCTCGTGGGCGGGGAGTTCCGGCTCAGTTCCGCCCCCGGCGGGGGGGCGAAGATCGAGGTCTGCGTCCCCCTCACGGGCGAGGGCACACGATGATAACGGAGCAGATCCGCGTGCTGCTCGCCGACGACCACACGATGTTCCGCCAGGGCCTGGGCGAGATGCTCCAGACCGACGATAACATCAAGGTGGTGGGCCAGGCCGAGAACGGGGCAGAGGCGGTGGCGCTCGCGCGCGAGCTTACCCCCGACATCGTGATCCTCGACGTCGAGATGCCGGTCATGGGGGCCCAGGAGGCGATGGACGGGCTGCTCAGGCTCCGGCCCCGGCCCCGGATCGTGGTCGTCACGATGCACGACGACCCGAGCCTCGTGCGCGAGCTTCTAGCGCTCGGGGCGAGCGCCTACCTCGTGAAGAGCGCCTCCATGAACGAGCTGCTCTCCGCGGTCCACACCGCCGCCGAGAACCCCGAGGGCCCGCACGACGAGAACGTCGTCATGGTCGTCCCGAGAGAGACGCTGAGGCAGGTCGAGAAGGGGGCGGATCACCTCTCGTCGAGGGAGCTCGAGATCCTGCTCTTCGTCGCCCGCGGCCTCTCCAACCGCCAGATCTCGCGCGTCCTCCACCTCTCGGAGGCGACCGTCAAGCGCCACCTCGCGAACATCTACCCGAAGATAGAGGTCTCCTCGCGCGGTGAGGCGACGAGAAAGGCGCTGAGCGAGGGTTGGATCTCCACCCGCGACGTCACCGATGTCTCGGAGGGCAAGAGGTAGCGTAACCTCCCACCCGGCTAACGGCAGCCCGGCTTGGGCTACCATTAGCCGAAGAAAAAATAACCGGAGGAGGACCATCGTGGAGAGCCCTCGGGGCGGCAAGACATGCGCGTAGCCCTGTTCATCACCTGCTTCAACGACACCCTGTTCCCCGAGACCGGCCGGGCGACCGTCGAGCTCCTGGAACGCCTCGGGCACGAGGTGGAGTTCCCCCAGGAACAAACCTGCTGCGGCCAGATGCACTTCAATACCGGTTACCAGCGCGAAGCGATACCGCTCGTCCGACGCTTCGTCGAAGTCTTCGGGAACTACGACGCGGTCGTAGCCCCCTCCGGCTCGTGCGTCGGGATGGTCCGCGAGCTCTACCCCATGGCCGCCGAGCTCGCAAACGACAAACGCCTCCTCTACGAGGTCGAAGAGATCGGCGAAAAAGTCTTCGAGCTCTCCGAATTCCTGGTAAAGAAAACCGGCGTCACGGACGTCGGGGCGTACTACCCCCACCGCGTCACCTACCACCCGACCTGCCATTCCTTGCGGATGCTCAAGGTCGG
>JADDPY010000655.1 GCA_016781635.1 Rubrobacter sp. | reverse complement strand
CTCTGCCGTGTGAAGGCGAGGCGGGGCGTAGCAGCCCGTTGCCATAGGTTGCGTTTTACCTGCAAATCGGAAATATTTGCTTTTGAGCAACAGCGCGCTACGCTCCGCAACTCGTTCGCGTTGGTGTAGAAAGGGTGTAAACGACCCGATAGAAAAGCGAGCGAAAGTGCAAGAGGATAGGTTCGAAGACCAGTTGCCGCCGTGGTTGTTTACCGAACGAGGCCTTCTCTACACCTCGGGTTTGTTACGGTACCCGACCGAGCAGCTGACACACTCGTGGTTGCAAGAGCTGGATCGCATAGGGTTTGCGAACGTCAAGGATGGCTCCCAGATAGACGGACCTCCGGAGCCCGGTGCGAAGGCGGTGAGGGCGAGCAACGGACGACAGCTCTGGATTACCCCAGGAACGTACCGCGAGGACGATGTCCGCCGGCTAGCACAGGTTTGGAGCTTCTACCCACGCACCGATGGTGCCTTGGTGGCCATGTTGGCGGTTCTCGAGGGAGGTGAAGGCATAAAGCTTACCAACGGTGAGTTGAACCTACAGCTGCTTCGGAAAGACTACGAGGCCTACGGGACGCACCGGAACCCTCGCGTCGCGTCGGGCGCTGCCGATAAGTCACCACGAAAAAGTAAGCATCGAACCAAACTCCCCAACGAGAGGCTGCTGGAGTGCGCCACGGCCTTGGTCTGGCACTTTCGTCCCGATTTTGACGCGTTGCCGGAGGCGGAGCGCAGGGAGCTCGTCGTTGGCATGGCCCGTAGGATCCACGCGGTAGCGAAGGCTACCCGCGAACTTCAGGAGTACGGCGAGATGGGGAAAGTCAGGCCCGATAAGGTTGACCGACGTCTTTGTGTGCGGGCTGCGGAGCTGCACGACATCTACGGGCTCGATTGGCCGGAGGTCGCTGAAGCACTGAATCTGAGGGAGCAAAGTGGGCGTGACAAAGACAAGGTAGGCCACCAGGTTGCCGAAAGCTACGGCAAGGAGGGCCGTGCGATGATGGATCAAGCTTACCCGGAGGGTTGGCTAGCGTACGCCGCCCGTCACAAGCGCGGAGGCGATTCGCAAGACCCCTGACTTACAAAGTCTCTAACTCAGGGGACGCGAGGCCGTGTTGCGGTGGTTCAGTGTGACCACGAGAGCAACACCACGAAGGGAGCACGGCCATGGAGAGACGAGGGGCGGACGTCGAGACGCGGTTCTTTACGTATGAAGGTGCTGGACGTTTGTGTTCGTGCTCGCGCTGGACCCTCTACCGGGCGGCCAGGGCAGGGCACATCACGCGCTATGGCAGCGCCGCCAGTCCCCGCTTTCTCGAGGAGGAGTTGGCGGATTGGATGCGGCGCGGGGCGCCGACGACGGCTGATGAGGTAGAAGGATCGTCAACCATCCCCCAGCGCGGTGGGGAGAGGCGTAACGATGGCGGGTAGGCGCCGGGACGATG
>JADDPY010000122.1 GCA_016781635.1 Rubrobacter sp. | reverse complement strand
GGAGCCTATGGGCACGTTCCCGGCCAACTCGTTGAGGACCTCGTAAGTGTCCACCCCGCGCTTCTCCGCCTCGGCCGCGGCGTCGGCGGCGAACTGATTCTTGAACCAGGCCACGATCGAGCCCGTGGAGACCTGCCCGCCCTCGACGCTATATTGGCCGGGCACTATGCCGTCGGTGTACGACCCGAAGAAGCCCTGTCCGTAGTGCGGGTCGGCGGACTGCCCGACTATCACGTGCGAAGACCCCGTGATGAGCGCCAGCTTGCCGGGCTCCGTCACCCCCAGCCCCAGGGCGCCCACGAAAGCATCCCCGCCGCCCTGAGCCACGGGGAGGCCCTCCGGCAGGCCCAGCTCCTCCGCCGCCTCCCTCGTTAGGCCGCCGACGGCCGTGCCCATGTCGAGCACCCTCGGGGGAAACTTCTCCAGCACGTCGCCGATGCCTAAAGCTCCGTAGAGGCTCTCCGGCCAGCCGCCCGTGTTCCGGTCGTAGTACGCCCGGAAGCTTGCGGTGTTGATCGAGGCGGTCCACTCGCCGGTCAGGCGGAAGGTCATCCAGTCCGCGTAGTCGCAGATGCGCGCCGCGTTCTCGTAGGTCTCCGGCTCGTTCTCCTTGAGCCACAGGGCCTTGGAGGGCATCCACTCCGCGGAAGAGGGGCCGAACCCGTTGTACTTGAGCGCCGGGTCGCCGGTTTCCTGCACCCGCCGGGCCTGATCCGAGGCGCGCACGTCCATCCACAGGAGTGCAGGCCTCATCACCCTGTTCTGCCGATCCATGGCGACCACCGTGCACGTGGTGGCATCCGTGGAGATGCCCGCGATCTCCTCGGGCGAGACTCCGCTCTGCTCGACGGCCCCCCTGACCGCCGCCACCAGGCATGACCACCAATCGGCGGGGTCCTGCTCGGCCCAGCCCGGACGCGGGAAGCGCGTGCCGTGCTCGACGCCGTGGAAGACCACCGCTTCCCCCTTGCGGTCGAAGATGCCGGCCCTCACCCCGCCCGTCCCGCCGTCTATCCCCATCAGGTACGGTCCCTCGGCCATCCGTCTCCTCCTTCTTCGTGCCGGCCACCGAGATGCTTTCCCCAACTACCATCGGTGCCCGGGTCCCCTCGACAAACTCCCCGCGTCCGTCGACCCCACCACTCTAACTCCTTCAGTCTATCTCCCGCTTCTCTCGGAACGGGATTTTCTACCTCCGTCGGTCACGGGGCGTACCGGCAGCACCCCCTTCTCGATGACCAAACCAGCGCGTCTATGTGGAGATCGCGGTGGATCAGGAACGGTCTCTGGGTTGACCGTAGCCGGAGATCTTGGCCGCTACCTCGTTTACCTGGTTTCTATCGAGTAGTATCGGTTCCCCGGCCAGTCGCGCGTGATAGTAGAGTTCCGCCATCTCTTCCAAAACGACGCTGCTCGCGAAGGCCTCCT
>JADDPY010000523.1 GCA_016781635.1 Rubrobacter sp. | reverse complement strand
CCGCGGCGTTTCCGGCAAGCTCCTCGGTCCCGTAAAGGGCGTAGGGGGCCAACGGTACCCGACCGTCCGGACCGAGGGTGGTGAGCATGTAGTGGACCGGCGGGATCGGCCATCCCAGACAGGCAAGGGTGGTCGCGTAGCGAGAGTGAGTGTGGACCACGGCTTCCACGTTCTGCCGCGCCTTGTAGATTCCGGTGTGCATCGGAGTCTCCGAGGACGGTGCGAGCGAGCCTTCCAGCACCTCACCACCGAGGTCGACCAGCACGATACTCTCCGGGTCCATGACCTCGTAGGAGAGGCCGCTCGGCGTGATCAGAACGTCGCCATCGGGGGTTCGCGCGCTGACGTTGCCCGAGGTGCCGGTGACGAGCCCCGAGGAGACGAGCCGCCGCGCAACCGCGGCTACCCCCTCCCTCAGGGCCTGGTACTCCGCGTGGTTCATGCTTCACCCTCTCCGAACGGGACACAGCATGTAAGTCTTCCGCGAGCGTTTGTGACAAGGAGCCCACGAGCATAGCCTGGACGAGTGCAACTCTCAAGCGCGGCAGCGGCTCCCTCGGGTCGAGCCTCGCCGAACATCCTGCTCCCGTGATACGCGACCGTCCTGACGGGTCCGCCTGCACGCCACGACCGCCTCTCGCCGGCGGTACTCCAACGGACCGCCGCTGCCCGGACACTGCTGCTTCCCCCGCGAGAACAATGTGACGTTTGTTATAGTGCTGGGCTGCAAGACGATCGCTCTTGGGGAAGGGAGCATGCATGACCGAAGCGGACTACGTTATCGGGATCGACTGCTCGACGACGGCGACGAAAGCCGTAGTGTGGGATAGGGCGGGGCACGCGGTGGCCGAGGGGCGGGAGACCTTCTCGCTGTCGAGCCCGCAGCCCGACTGGGGCGAGCAGAATGCCGAGGATTGGTGGCGTTCGACGAAGACCGCCCTGAGACGCGCGGCAAGCTCGGTGGATACGCGTCGCATAGGGGCCATCGGCATCACGCATCAGCGGGAGAGCTTCGTATGCCTGAACGAGGACGACCACCCGATACGGCCCGCCATCCTGTGGCTCGACTCGCGGCCGCGCGAAGAGGTGGCCCGGTACGGCTCCGACGAGGTGCACCGCATCACCGGCAAGCCGCCGAACCCGACCCCCGGCTTCTACAAGATGATGTGGCTGCGCGAGCACGAGCCGGGCGTGATCGAGCGCGCCGCCAAGGTCGTGGACGTGCATGCCTACCTCGTGCACGGCATGACCGGCTTCTGGCGCACCTCCTGGGCGACCGCCGACCCCCTGGGTCTCGTGGACATGGCGTCCTTCGACTGGTCCGACGAGCTCCTCGAGACGGCGGGCCTGAGCCGCGAGCAGATGTGCGAGCTCTACCCGCCCGGTCAGGTTATCGGGGAGCTCAAGGAAGACGTAGCCCGCGAGGTCGGGCTCCCGGCGGGCCTCCCCATCGTCAGCGGCGTCGGAGATGGGCAGTCGGCGGGTCTGGGGGCGAACATCACGGAGCCCGGCCGTGCCTACCTCAACCTTGGCACGGCGGTCGTCTCCGGGACGTACAGCGAGAGCTACTCCTGGGGCAAGGAGTACCGGGTGCTCTCCGGTCCGATCCCGAAGACCTATACCCTGGAGACCCTGCTCGCTGCCGGGACCTACACAGTGAGCTGGTTTGTGGAGAAGTTCGCGGGCGTCAACGCGAAGGAGCTCGGCCTCGACCTCTCCACGGAGCAGATCCTGGAGGCCGCCGCGGCCCAGCTATCGCCCGGCTCCGACGGCCTCTTGGCGGTCCCCTACTGGAACAACGCCCTCACCCCCTACTGGGACCTCAACGCGCGCGGGGTCATGCTCGGCTGGACCGGGGCCCACGGAAAGGCACACGCCTACCGCTCGATCCTGGAAGGCATAGCCTTCGAGCAGCGCCTGATGACCGAGGGTGCTGAGACCGGGCTGGAGAAGCCCGTCGAGCATATTCTGGCCCTGGGCGGTGGCTCGCAGAGCTCCTTGTGGTGCCAGATTATTGCCGACGTCATGCAGCGCCCGGTCTCGGTGACGCAGGAGACGGAGAGCACCTGCCTCGGTGCCGGGATGCTCGCCGCCGCGGCCGTCGGGATGCACGGGAGCATCAAGGAGGCTGCGGAGGCCATGAGCGGCACCGGCGCCCGCTACGAGCCAGACGAGGGGCGAGCCGCAGTCTACGACCGGCTCTACGACGTCTACAAGGAGATCTACCCGAGCCTCCGCCCCCTCTTCCCGAAGCTCACCCAAGCGCTCAAGCCCGAGACGCTCAAGGCGGGAGCGTAGTATAAAAGCGCACGAAAGAGGAAACCAGAGGAGGCACAGGCGATGACGGCCATAGGCATCGGCGCAGACGACGCGGCCCTCGAGCTCAAGGGCGCGCTCATAGAGCATCTGAAGGAGAAGGGCTACGAGGTCGAGGACTACGGGATCAAGGAAGGGGCCGACTACCCGGACGTGGCCGTCGAGGTCGCCGAAGCGGTGGCCCGCGGCGAGCACGAGCGCGCCATCCTCTGCTGCGGGACGGGGCTCGGCATGTCGATAACGGCAAACAAGGTCCCGGGCGTGCGCGCGGCGCAGTGCCACGACGTCTACTCCGCCGAGCGGGCCAGAAAGTCGAACAACGCCCAGGTTCTGACGATGGGCCAGCGGGTGATCGGGCCGGAGCTGGCCAAGACTATCGTGGACGCGTGGCTGGCCTCCGAGTTCGCGGGCGGCTCCTCCGCGAAGAAGGTCGAGAAGATGGAGGAGATCGACCGCCGGTACCACGGCACGGCCTCGAACTCCTAGGGCGCACCGGTGAAGATCGCCGTCCTGGGCGCCGGGCAAATGGGCTCGGCCTTCGGTGCCCCGGCCCTCGAGCGCGGTCACGAGCTTCGTTACTGGGGTCCCGGCTGGATAGACGGGCCTGCCCTGGAGGCCCTGGCCGCAGGCGCCCCACACCCGGATCTGAAGACCGCCCTTCCCTCCCCCGTCGAGACGACAACGGAGATAGCCGAGGCCGTCCGCGACGCGGAGATCGTCGCCCTGGCCGTGACTTCGGAGGGCGCTGAATGGGTCTCCGAAGAGGCCGCGGAGACGGTCCCCGAAGACATCCCCATCCTGGTGTTCACCAAGGGTCTCGTCGAACGCGGGGGGGAGATCGTACCGGCCGCCGTGCGGGTGCGCGAGATCTTCGGCCCCTCCCATCCCGTGGTCGTGGTCGGCGGGCCGGTCAAGGCGATCGACCTCATAAACCGAACCCCCACCCAAACCGCCTACGGCAGCCGGGAGCGGGACCACGCTCGTTCACTCGCCCGCGCCATCGAGACGGACTACTACCTCCCCGGCACGACGGACGATCTCCTCGGGCTAGGTCTATGTGCCGCGCTGAAGAACTGCTACGCGATCGTCTTCGGCTACCTCACGGGCCGTGAGGCACCTCCGAACCTGCTCGCCCTCGCCTACGGCACGTCGCTCGGTGAGCTCTCGGCGCTCGTCGCCGCATCCGGCGGCCGGACGGAGACTGCGGCCGGACCGGCCGGAGCGGGAGACCTCTACGTCACCTGCCTGAGCGGGCGCAACGGAGATTTCGGGCGCCTGCTCGGCGAGGGCATCCCGCCCGAGATGGCGCTGGAGAAGATGAACAACGCAACTGTCGAGGGCCTGGGTACGCTCCCTCCCGCGCTCGCGCTCGCCCGTTCGGTCGGGCTGGGAAAGAAAGAGCTACCGCTACTCTACCACCTCGACGACGTGCTCGGTGGGCGCGTCGAGCCGGGCGGCTCCTCGCTCGCGGTCCTCCTCGCAGAGTAGCGAGGCGGCACGCATCCCGCCTATACCCCCCGTTTCGCGAAGTCGCTCATACGAGGGAGCCCGACCGTGCGAAGTATGCCGTCCCCATACGTCGTAGGGGGACATGTAGGGGAGTGGCGACTCCCAGATTCTGGGTACCCCCGACCAACCTCCGGAGGCAGCGGTAGGAGCCTCAGAGTCCCCCTCCCACGGATCCCGCGCGTTGCAGGAGCTTCTCGACAAACGCGTCGTCCCACCACCCCAGGAAGAAGAGGAGGTCCGCGATGGTGAAGCGGTTGCGCATAAGGGAGCAGTTGCGCACCGCCCAGCGCGCGGTCTCCGGCGACACCGCAGGGTTCAGCCTGCCGAAACGCGCCGGGGCCCCGGCCCCGGTCATGGCGCCACCCAGTCGCTCGGGCGTGGCGACCATCGTCTTCAGCTCGGTGCGGTGTCGGGTCCAGTCGTTCAGGAAGGCCTCGAAGGCCCCTCGCCTCTCCCTCCAGCGCTCCAGCTTCTTGCGATAGTCGCTCCAGCACTCGTCGGCGACGGCTCCGGTTGGGTCGACGCCCGCGAAAGCCTCGCGTACAAACGGCTCCATCTTCCCGGGCTCTGGAAAGCAGGCGTCGAAGTCGATCTCGGAGGGGTCGAGGTCCTCGAAGAGCGTCTCCCACGCGGCGGCCACGACCAGGGTGGCGACCCCGACCTGGGCCCCGTGGAAGCCCAAGGGGAGGCCGTTCTGTCCGGCGTGGAGATCTATGAGGTGGCTGACAAGGTGCTCGGTGCCGGAGAGGCAGGCCGTGGTCCCCGTCACCCCGGCGGCGATGCCGCCGAGCGTAAGCACCCGGACGAGCCGGTCCACGGCCTCCGGCTCGTGCCGGCGCATGGCGTCGGCCCCGTCTATGAGGGCCTGGCCGTAATCCAGCACCATGTCCACCGGTGCCGGATGGTAGGAGTCGTCCATGCCCACGAGCGAGGCCAGATACCAGTCGGCGGGACCGGTGTACATCGCGATCGCATCGCCGTAGCCTGCCGCGTTCATCGCGGCCGGGGCCTGGACCAGCGTGGGGAGGTCGGCCAGGAGTACGTCCGGCCAACGGGAGGGGACGGTGCGCTTGACCCCGTTCTTCAGCAGCACCGACACGTCGTCGGAGTAGCCGTTGACGGAGGCGACGGTCTGTACGATTACGAGCGGCGTTCCCCCGGTGCGCGCCGTGGCAACCTTGCAGATGTCGCTGATGGTGCCGGACCCGACCACCACCACGCAGCCCGCCCCTGCGACGGCGGCTTCTGCCTCGTCTATCGCCTTCTCGTCCGCGTGCAACTCGGCATGTTCGGCTCCGACCACGGCCCGCTCGACCGTGAAGTGCCCGGCGAGCATCTCCTCGACCAAGCCCTTGAGTTCCTCCCCGTCGCGCGGTATCGGGGTGGGGTCCGTCACGAGCACGACACATCCGCCGCCGGGCTTTCCTCCGTCGACGAGCCCCGAGACCACCTCGGGCAGAAGACCGAGAACCCCGGAGCCGATCTCGATCCGCTTCATGCCGATCTCCGCCAGCCGCCCCTCCGGATCGGAGGCGTTCAATACCTCGCGCAGACCGTCGAGGTCCGTAGGGTCGGCGAGCCTACCGTCGAGCATTAACGTCTCCTCGTTTGTTTCTCGTTGCGTTCGTCCTTGCCGCCCTTACCCTAGGCGCGAAGACGCGCGATGCGACGCTCCAGGAGCTCGCGTACGTCTACCGGACCCGCGGTTTCACCGGGCGATCTCCTTCGCTCGATCGTGGGTGAGATTATCCCCTGCACCTTACCGGAAGTACGAGGAGCATCCCTTGCGCCATCCCTCTCACGTCTACCGCTCGAAGACGCGTTCATCCTGCCAGAGTAACGAGACCTCGTCCAGGTCCTCCGGCTCACCGCGGCAGAGCAACGAGACGTTCCGGGACAGAGCGGTGGAATGCCTCGGGCCATGGATCGTCGCCACGCTCGCGCATCTGGCCGATCCATCCTTCCCCAGGGCGTGTCTACGGCTCTATATCGGCGACCGATTCGAGGATTCGCGTGGGGCTGTAGGAGTATCGCTCGACATGCACGCGTCGAGTGACGCCCGAGAGGACGAGAATGGTCTCCAGGCCGCTCTCGATACCCATGATGACGTCGGTGTCCATGTTGTCGCCGATCATCACGGAGTCCTCGGAGTGCGCGTCTATGGCGTTGAGCGCCGTGCGCATCATCAGCGGGTTTGGCTTCCCCACAAAGTACGGCTTTACGCCGGAGGCGCTAGAGATGAGGGCCGCCATCGCCCCGGTAGCCGGGATCAGACCGGCCTCGCTGGGCCCCTTTACGTCGGGGTTCGTCGCGATGAAGCTGGCGCCGGCGGCCACCAACCGTATCGCCCGGGCGATGCGCTCGAACGAGTACGCCGCCGTCTCACCGATCACGACGTACCTCGGGTCCGTGTCCGTGAGCGTGTAGCCGACCTCGT
>JADDPY010000212.1 GCA_016781635.1 Rubrobacter sp. | reverse complement strand
TCACATGGCGGGCATTGACCAGGCAAACCTCAAATCCACGCGTCTCTAAGATTTGGAACAGCGGAATCCAGTACACGCCGGTCGATTCCATAGCCACCGTCTGCGCGCCACAGGCCATGAGCCAGTCAGCGATCGCGATCAGATCTTCGGTAAAGGTGCCAAACGCACGCACTGGCTGCGCGGCACGATCAGCGGGAACGGCGACAAATAGGCTGGTCGCCCCAATGTCAATCCCGGCGGCGTTCGGATTGAGTACAGGCAGGGCAGCCGTGGTTTGGGCACGACGAGTACGGCGCGACATACAAGCCTCCATGGTTCACCGGAATGCATACGGCGAGGGCTGGGACCGGTCGTGCAACAAAACCGATAGTCTTCTAACCGGGATCACCGCTGGAATGCAGCAGCGTCACCACTGGTTTGGACAGCAGATCGAGCACCATGCTAACAACCGGGCTTACAGGAAGCACCAGTCACGCGTCGGCGTCGTATCAACCAGCCCGCACGAAGAAGAATGCCACACGCCGCAGGAACATGCCAGTTTCTTGGAGTATTGGAACGCCGAAGGGGTTTAGAACGCTAACAAATCGCTGGTGCCGACCGCTGTGAACGTGGCCAAATTCATGCATGTGGCGGTTGTTCGTGCCAGGTCCAAGCCTGTACAGGTGGTGCGGGCGGCGGCACACCTCAGGCGTTCGCCCGCTATCGCAACCCACGGAGTCTTCGTTATAACTGGCAACGGCGGATGTCCTGCACGCCTTGCTTGGAGTGGCCCAGGCCGCGCTACCGTACGCCGCGTCGGCGTGGACTGCACGCACTGGCGTCATGCGCCCCGCTCCGGCGTGTCCCCGCGAGCGGACCAAAACCTGACCGCAACGTGCCGCGTGCGTTGGCAACAGGCCCAGTTCCGGTTCTCGCATGCGTGCTCGCCCCGGTGCCGCCTGCGGGCGAACAAATCGCTGGAGCCGACCGCGTGCCGAGTGGCGAAACGTGGTCGATTTTCATGTCTGGTGTGCTGGCAATGCTTGTGCTAAACTTGTTGGCGGCGGCTCACCTCAAGCGTTCGGCCCTTTCGTTACCATCCAAACCTCACGTGTAAACCAGGATCGTTCTTGTATCACGTATTTGTGCCATATGCTATCGTATCATCATGGATAATGCTGCCAATCCGACACAACCACTGAGTAGTGATCAGGATGCGAACGCGCTGATCCACCAATTGTGCGAATCCGACAACCAGCATTGCGATGAGATCGTCGAACGTCTTGCAGTACTCGCCGACGATGCTGTATTTCCACTTATTGAACGACTTGCAGCGCACAGTGATTCGTACGTTGATCCTGTTGCGCCCCGCCTCCGGCGAGCACTAAGCTGTTTAGGTGCAGCTGCTGTCT
>JADDPY010000370.1 GCA_016781635.1 Rubrobacter sp. | reverse complement strand
GCAAGACCACGACGATCAAGACGCTGCTCGGCTTTCGGAAGCCCGACGGCGGGGGCGCCAGGGTGCTCGGCTACGACGTGGTGGACGAGAGTTTGGAGGTGCGGGCCCGGGTCGGGTTCGCCAGCGAGGTCAACAGCCTCTACGAGGGTATGACCGTGCCGAGGCTCTGCCGGTTCTGCCGCGACGTAAGCCGGAGTTGGGACCAACACCTCGTAGAGAGGTACCTCGGTGTCTTCGGCGTGCCCACGCAGACGAAGGTGCGCAAGCTCTCCAAGGGGCAGAAGGCGCAGCTCCAGCTCTGTCTAGCGCTCGGGATCGACCCCGAGGTCCTGATCCTGGACGAACCTACCTCGGGTCTAGATCCCGTGGCCCGGCGCGCATTCTTGAAGGTGCTCGTAGGTGACGTCGCCTCCGAGGGCAGGACCGTCTTTTTCTCCACGCATCTGCTCTCCGACATAGAGGCGGTCGCCGACACTATAGGAATCATCAAAGGGGGAAGACTCCTCGTCAGCGGCGACCTCGACGAGATGCGGAAGAGCCACAAGGTGCTGAGGGTCGTCTACGCCGAAGCCCCGCAGGAGGACGAGGTATTCGCCCTGCGAGATCTCCCCGGTGTCAAGGGCGTCGAGCGGGAGGGACGCGGCGTCAGGTTGCAGGTTCGGGGCGACGCCGAATCGGTAGAGCGTTACCTGTGGGAAGGTCCACGTGAGGTGCGGGACGTTGACGCTACCGGTATGGGCCTCGAAGACATCTTCGTCGCTTACGTGGAAGGAGATGCCGGTGATCGCTAAAGAGTGGTGGGATGTCCGCTGGAAGTTCGGCGCCGGGGTGTTGCTGCTCCTCGTACTCCTTGTGACCTTCCCTCTGCCTACCCCATACGCGGACATCCTCGAAACCGTGAGGACCTGGCCTACAGGGGACCCTGCGTTCCCTAGACCAAAACCCGTGGATCTCGCGTTAGAGGAGCTTTCGTTGATCTATGGCGTCGGCGGCGGGCTGTTGTTGATCCCCTCGGCCTTGCTCTTGGGGGCCGGTCTCATCTCGAGCGAAGCAAAGAACAACACTATCTTCTTGCTGCTCTCCAAGCCCGCCAGCCGTACCCGCGTGCTGCTGACCAAGTACTCCGTCTGCGCCGTGGTCCTCCTCGGCGCCGCCGTGCTAGGAGGCGTCGCACTGATCGTCGCCGCCTGGGGGAAGGGCTACCCCCTCGGTTCGTTGCACGTCTTCGGCGTTCTGCTCTCGATGGTGTTATTGTGGCTCGGTTCGCTCTTTGTCCTGGGCATGGCATTGTTCTTCTCGGTTGTCTTTGGGGATGTGATCAAGAGCCTCGTAGCCGCC
>JADDPY010000627.1 GCA_016781635.1 Rubrobacter sp. | reverse complement strand
TCAGATGCTTAAAGTGGCCTTTCAACTGCGCGGCTTCGAGGCAATCTTGACGGATTACACGCAGGCATCTTTTATTTTCGATGAAATTCACGCCTACGAGCCAAGCCGCCTAGCCCTGATTCTGGCTTTAGTCAAGTACCTGCAACAGAATTATGATGCGCGCTTCTTTGTCATGTCTGCAACGTTCCCAGGGATTATTGCGGACAAATTAGCGTGGGCGCTTGGGTCGCACGCGACAATCAATGCCGACCCGAAAGTATTTGAGAAGTTTCGCCGTCACCGTCTGCAACTTTTAGACGGCGGGTTACTTGAAAACGGAATTGGCCAAATCGTGCGCGATGTGCAGGACGGAAAAAATGTACTGGCCTGTGTCAACACAGTACGCCGTGCCCAGGGAGTGCGTGACGCGCTATTGGCAGCAGGGATGCCTCGTGAACAGATCATGCTCATCCACAGCCGTTACATCGTCAAGCACCGCGCTGAACGTGAAAAGGAGATAAGACAGCGATGTGAGATCGGTGTCGAACGTGCCGATCAGCAAGGATTTGTACTGATCGCAACCCAGGTGGTTGAGGTCAGCCTTAACATTGACTTGGACACCATTTACACCGATCCGGCGCCATTGGAAGCATTGCTCCAACGCTTCGGCAGGGTTAATCGTGCCTGCAAAAAGGGGATTTGTACCGTACACGTGTTCCGGCAACCGGATGACGGGCAATATGTGTATGGTCGGCATAAAGACGAGCAACAGCGTGGTCGTATTGTGCGTGTCACACTTGCTGAGTTAGAGCAACACGACGGCGAGGAAATTGACGAGTCGCAGATCAATACGTGGCTCAACCACATCTACGATGACCCCATGCTGAAGCAACAATGGGAAGAGGAATACCAGCGTGTCGCTCTAAGCGCTGAATCGATCCTTGCCAATTTGCGCCCGTTCAATAGCAATCGTCAAAAAGAAGACGATTTCGGCAAACTGTTTGACAATGTGGACGTGCTGCCTCAAGACTATGAGCAAACTTATCTTGATCACACCAGTAAGGGTGAGTTCATTGAAGCGAGTCAGTATTTTGTCGGCATCAGCAAGCAAAAATACTCCATGTTGGCGGACAAAGGACTCGTGCGTCCAGCTGATGACCCGAATGTGATGTGGAACAAATGGGTTGTGCGTTTACCATATGCTGACGACTCTGGGTTGTCGTTTGAGCCGACAGCTACTGATCCTGATTGGGATTAAGGTAATCTATGCCTCTGACGACTCATCACCTCCGCTTCACCGCCGTCGCCACCGCCCCGCTGGAGCTGGATCAGCATAGCGGCGCGGCGATCCGGGGCGCTCTCACAACGGCGCTGTGGGACCGCTTCTGCACCAACAAAGCAGCACCTACCTGTGCGGCCTGTCCACTGGTACGCGTCTGTCCCGTTGCGGCGCTCGTGGCCCCACTCCGCGAGGATGATCAGCCGGGCAGCGAGCAACGACCACGCCCGTACGTTGTCCGCCCGCCGCTC
>JADDPY010000436.1 GCA_016781635.1 Rubrobacter sp. | reverse complement strand
GCCCAGAGAATCCTGCGCCAGAAGGGGTCCTCCCAGCGCAGCGGCTGGCGGATGAAGAGCGGCATCTCGACCCAGAAACCCGAGTGGAGCAGGGCGGCGCCAACGAAGTACACCCGCTTCATCACGGCCTCGAGAACCCAGGTAGTACGCAGGCGCGCCGAGTCTTTCGAAGAATCCCCGAAGTGCGCGGTGTATGCTCGCTCGTAGACGGCGTAGAAGGCGTCCCGGGCCTCCTTAACGAACCTAACCTCCCTGTACCTCGCGCAGGTCAGGGCGAGCACGGCAAGGTTGTCGAGGAGCGGCCCCAGCCTGTCGTCGGCCACCTGCAGCGCCCGCCCCTCGTCCGACGAGGCTACCGCCTCGGCAAGCGCATCGTAGAAGACGGCTGCGGCGTTGCTCAGGTACCACCTCAGCCCCAAGTGGTCCCCGGCCTGCAGCATCCCGAAGACCAGCTCCTCGAAAGCCGAGGCCCCGAGGGCGAGATCCGCCTTTCTCTTCGCCAAGCTGGCCCGCTGCGCCCCGCCCGAGCCTGCATTCGCGAAGGCTCCCATGACCCTGTCGAACCTCTCCGCCAGCACGCGCAGGCCGAGTATCTCATCCGTCCACCGTTCCTTCTCGCGCCGGCGCACCTTTGAGAAGAGCTCGCGCATGTCAGTCTGGTTCGCCTTGCACGTCGAAGCGCCCCGGCGCACGTAGACGTCCCCCTGATGGAAGACTGCCTTCGTACGTCCCCCCTCGCCGTACTGACCCGACTTCTCCATGACGAGCGGGCTTTCGGGCGACTCGGGCACGTGGATGAGGGCGAAGGACCGCCCGCCGAATTCGCCGAGCCGGTGAACTTGAAGCCGCAAGGTCAGGGCGGTGCCCAGGTAGCCGTCGACCTGGCTCTTGAGCACGTCGACGTCTAGGGCTTTCAAGTCCTCCTCGCTCAGACCGTTCGGGGTGTACCTATCACCGGTACTCGAAGGCTCCTCGTCCACCCCGAGGACGATGTAGCCGCCACGCGTGTTGGCCATCGCCACCACGTCGCGGACTACCTCGAGCTTATCCTTGCCGGAGCGCTTGCCGGCCAGGTCGTAGCCGCGCTTGTAGTCCAGGCTCTCCTCCTCGCGGCCCAAACATATCAGCGTCAATAGCTTGCGCGCGGACACGTCCCCGTCCAGAACCAATCTGGAGTTTGCGCGAATCTCTGCATCGGGCCTGAAGGCCCCACGTGGTTCAGATTCGTCGATCTCCTTCTCCTCCCCTTCCCGCGCCTGCTGCCGCCGAGATCTTAACGTAGCCCGCGGTCGGATCCCGCAAAGCTCGCCCAACGTTTGTTGTCCTGTGCAGA
>JADDPY010000228.1 GCA_016781635.1 Rubrobacter sp. | reverse complement strand
TGATTCCAGTGGCATGCAGGCAACAAACAGCGCTACCCGCAGGCAGCGCTACTAAGCAAAAAAACACCCCCGTCCTCTTGGACGGGGGTGTCAACCCTGGAGCTAATCGAGATAACCGCGCAGCTTCTTGCCGAGATGAGGATGGCGTAGCTTGCGCAGTGCTACCGCCTCGATCTGGCGGATGCGTTCGCGTGTAATGCCGAACTCCACCCCGACCTCTTCCAACGTACGATACTTACCGTCCTTGAGACCATAGCGCAGCTGGATGATTTTCCGCTCGCGCTCTGGCAGCTTGTCAAGAACTTCTTCGATTTGTTCGCGGAGCATCGTCTGAGCCGCAGCTTCGGCCGGCGTTGCCAAGCGCTCGTCCTCGATGAAATCGCCCATGCGCCCCTCGCCATCCTGCCCGACCGGCATCTCAAGCGACAAGGGATGCATCGACGCTTCTAGCGTCCGTCGCACCTTGCCTGCTGTGATCCCCATCGTGTCGGCGATCTCCTCGGGGGTTGGGTCACGCTGCATTGACTGTTGGAGCTTGTGGGAGGTCCGCTTAACCTGTGAGATTGCCTCGCCCATGTGTACGGGCAAGCGGATAGTCCGACTTTGATCGGCGATCGCGCGGGTAATCGCCTGCCGGATCCACCAGGTCGCATAGGTCGAGAACTTATGGCCCTTGGTGTAATCGAACTTCTCGACGGCGCGCATCAAGCCGATATTCCCCTCTTGAATGAGGTCCATCATCGTCAGGCCGTACGAGGTATACTTCTTCGCAATCGACACCACCAGCCGGAGATTCGCCTGAATCAGATGTCGTCGCGCTTCGTTGCCAGCCTCCACGAGCCGTAGATAACCATGCCGCGCCTCGGCGTCGAGCTGTTCGCCGCGAAGGGCTTGACGCGCGTAATGCCCAGCCTCCATTGCCTTGGCCAGGTCGACCTCCTGCTGCGCTGTCAGCAGCGAGACCTGACCAATCTCCTGTAGGTACATCCGTACAGGATCATCAATGGTGGTTTCGGCTACTTCGTGGGACGTTTGGGCTGCTTCTTCGAAGTGAAATCCGGATCCTGGGTGCGTATGCGGATGCGTAGGACTAGCTGACGAGTCGATAACAGCGATGCCCTCAGCGCCAAGAGTGGCATAAAGCTGATCGATGTCTTCGACATTGCGTTCGGGCTCTGGAACCGACGCCAAGATTTCGTCACAGGTAATAAAGCCGCGGTCGCGTCCCAGCTCAAGCAGCTTGTCCAACATGCAGGCCGTCCTCCAAAAAAACGAATGAACAGTAATTATGCGTAAACGTTTTCAGCACTCACAAAACAAGGGAAGAGGGTCCGGGCTATACATCCACGGAACCCTCTCTTGTGCGCACATTGCACCATATATCACGAGTGAATATACTATAGCGGCTGACTTCGTCAAAGTCAACCCCTCTCTTAAGTAAACTTTAAGATTTT
>JADDPY010000126.1 GCA_016781635.1 Rubrobacter sp. | reverse complement strand
GCGCTCCCACGTCGCCCTCTCCAACCACCACGCCAGGTTCACTAGTCTCCCTCCTTGCTCGCCGCGCTACCGCGCGAGCCCCTGGGTCCTACACCGAGGATACCCCGGACCAAAGACGGGGTATCCTCGCGTCAAACCGTCCTCGGGATTACTTAGCTCGAGTGGCTTTCTGTTGCTGCTTCTCTTGCATCTCGCCCCGCAGAATCTTCCGGTGCCGCTCTTCGGAAAGGAGTTCGCGAACTCGAAGATACTCGGATAATCGTAGGCAGCCATTCGGCCTCGTGCCCAGCCGACCATCTCCTCGGAGGGTGATTTCCCCCTTTCCTCTTCGCGGAGCAGGCGGCCTTAGCCGTCTTGCTCCTACAATCGCCGAGCACTCCTGTATGAGGATTTTCAGACCCGCGATTGCTGCGCTGAGCCCGCCTCGAGCTCCTCCTCTATGTCGCTGATGCCTGTGTTGGACCTGACGTAGATCTCCTCGTAAGGCACCTGCTTCCCCCGCTCTGCCTCCTCCCGCGCACGCGAACCTCCCAGCACGGTACCGAGGTAGCAGCCGAGGAAGCCGATCGGCACAGAGACCAATGCAGGGTTCCCAAGGGGGAAGAGCGCGTTCTCGCCCATGACGTTGGTGCCGATCATAACGAGCCCCACGGAGGCCACCATGCCGGTGAGCATGCCGATGATCGCCCCGCTGGTGTTGAACCTCTTCCAGAACAGCGTCAGAAGGATCACCGGCACGTTCGCGCTGGCTGCCACCGCGAAGGCCAGGACGACCAGGATGGTGATGTTGGTGGCCTGCGCCCCCAGCGCGAGCACAATCGCGAGCACGGCGACGAGGACGGCGGTGAGGCGGGCGGCGTTGTGCTGCTCTCGATCATTTGCCTCGCCGTTGCGTATCACGTTGTTGTAGAAGTCGTGCGCGAAGGCGCCCGAGGCTGCGATCACCAGCCCGGAGACCACGGCCAGAATCGTGGCGAAGGCGACCGCCGAGACGTAGGCTAGGAAGAAGGACCCGGCGAGCTCGTTGGCCAACAGCGGGGCAGCCAGGTTGCCCCCGGGGTTCGCGCTCAGGATGGCTTCCCGCCCGACCAGGAGTGCGGCCCCGTACCCGAGAATCGGTAACGTCAAGAGCACCAGGCCGATAACCCAGATAGCGACCGTTGCCGAGTTACGGGCCGTCTTCGCGTCGGGGACGGTGAAGAAGCGGATCAGGATGTGCGGCAACCCCGCCGTGCCGAGGACGAGGGCCAGGTTGAAGGAGACCCAGTTCAGGGTCTCGGTGAACCCGTGCGCGGGCCTGAGCGCCTCTCTGCCGAACTGGTTGGCCACCTCGCCGAAAAGGGTGATCGGGTTGAAGCTGAACCTGGCCAGCACGAGCACCACCATGACCACGATCGCGCTTATGAGAAGTACGGCCTTGACGATCTGGATCCACGTGGTGGCCAACATGCCGCCCAACCCGATGTAGATCGCCATCAGAACCCCGATGGCGATGACCGACACGCTGTAGTCGATGCCTATCAGGAGCTGGATGATCGCGCCGGCGCCGACAAGCTGGCCGATCATGTACATGATGCTTATGATCACCGTGCTGAGGGCCGCCACGGAGCGAACCCCCTTCGCGTTGAAGCGGCTCGCGAGCACGTCCGCCATGGTGTACTTGCCGAGGTTCCTCAACGGCTCGGCGACGAGCAGGAGCACGAGTAGGTAGGTGACCACACCGCCCACTGCGGTGTAGACGCCGGCACCGGCGAAACCGGTCAGCGATATGGCCCCCGCAACCCCGAGGAACGTGGAGGCCGACATGTAGTCCCCGGCTATGGCAAGGCCGTTCTGCCAGCCCTTGAGCCCGCCCCCGGCGACGTAGTGGTCGCTGGTAGACTTGTTCTTTCTGGCCGCCCAGGCCGTGATACCCAGAGTTATGGCGACGATCGCCACGAAGATGGCGACAGTGGTGGGGTCGGTCCTCACGGTGTCTTCCTCCCCTCGGAGGCCTCTCGACGCGCTTTATCGACGAGACCGTCCCACTTGTTGGCCCGGTTCCTGTACAGATGACAAAGTATCCAGACCATGGGGAACTGGACGAAGGCGAAGACGTACGCCCAGGTCATCTCTCCGATCGCCGGCCCGTCCAACAACGTCGTGAATCCTGCTAGGACTGGCAGCGACATGTAGAACACCAAGAAGAAGATCACTGCGGGGACGAGAAACGCCTTTTTACGCTGCATAAGATCCTCAAAGGCCGACGTTTGCGCCACCCGATCCCACTCCTTGCCCCTTCGGGTAGAAGCCCTCGTAGAGCCTGACCGATCGTTATCCTCCATAAGCCCTCCTTTGCTCGAACAAGCGGGTCCGCACAATGACGGAAAGACCTTTCCAAAAATCGTATTGGATCTGTCGCTTCCCCTCCTCGCCGAATTCCCCTATACTATCATACCGAACGGACGGTATAAAATCGCAACTTAACAAAGGCTCTTCTCTGTGTCGACGGGTGGGGGAACTCGGCATACATTCGAGAGGTGTATGACGCGGCGCAAGGGGTTGAAGGTGCGGAGCATTGCCTGGGGTTAGCCTGTTGGGCGGCGGGGTAGCGGAGAGGTTTCGAAGCGAGGAGGTAGAGTGAACCACCCCGAGACTATCGAGCGGTTGGTAGAAAGGATGGGTTCCTACCCTCGGGAGGGTCTGGCCTGCGTTGTAGGGGATCAGAGGTTCAGCTACGGCGAGTTGGTCGTCGCTTCCAGAAGGGTCGCCGGCTACCTGAGTGGGATCGGGATAGGGCGTGGAGATCGGGTAGCAATCTGGCTGCCCAACAGCTTCGAGTGGGTGGCCTCGCTCCTTGCGGTCGGTAGCATCGGAGCCATTCTGGTGCCCATCAACGCTCGCTTCCAGAGAGACGAAGCCGCCTATGTCTTGCGGCAGTCGGGGAGCAGGGCGTTGATTGCCCGGGCCTCTTTCGCGGGGACGGAGTACCGCGGCAACGTCGCCCGTTGGTTCCCGAATCTCGAAGGAGACGGAGCACGAGAAGACGACGAGAGGATCGCTTCAGTGGAGCACGTCGTTTGGGTTGGCGGCGACGCGCCGGCGGGGGCGCACCCCTGGGAGGAGGCCGTATCCTGTAAGGGCGAGGCGCCGGAGGCCGGTTGCCAGGGGATGGACCCGGTGCTTATCCAGTACACCTCCGGGACCACCTCCTTTCCCAAGGGCGCGCTTCTCACCCATTACGGGATCCTGCACAACGCGTACATGGTCGGAGACAGGATGCACATCGGCCCCGGCGACAAGGTGTTCTGCGGAGGACCTTTCTTTCACATCGGCGGGGTGACCATGCAGGTCTTGCTGTCACTTATCTTCGGGGTCCCTTTCTATACGTTGGACCGCTTCGACCCTACTGCGGCTCTCGAGATGGTTGCCCAGCACGGATGCACGACGTACAGCGGCATAGAGTCGCTGTTCCTGATGGTGCGCAACCTCGAGCACTTCGACAAGGAGGGCTTCTCCACGGTGCGCACCGGATGGATGACCGGCTCCCCGGAGACCGTAAGGCTGGTGCGCGAGGAGATGGGGATCGAGGACATACTGTGCATCTACGGCACGAGCGAGACTTCGCCCAACGTCGCTATCTGCGACCTGGACGATTCCCTAGAGAAGAGGATGACTTCGTGCGGCAGGGCGCATCCGGGCTGCGAGATCGGCATCGTGGACCCGGATAAAGCCAAGCCCTTGCCGCCCGGGGCAAAGGGCGAGATAGTCACCAGGGGCTACAACGTGATGCTCGAGTACTACGGCAAACCCGACGAAACCGAGGCGGTCTCTCTGGAAGGCGGATGGTTCAGAACCGGCGACATGGGCAGCATAGACGAGGACGGCTACCTCTACTACCACGGGCGCTACAAGGAGATCATCCGCGTCGGAGGAGAGAACTTCTCGCCGGAAGAGGTCGAGGGCATACTCTACAAGCACCCCGCCGTGGAGCAGGTCGCGCTGGTGGGTATGCCGGACGAGACCTACGGAGAGGTACCGGTCGCCGTCGTCAGGACCAGGCCCGGCTGTGCCCTGAGCGTCGAGGAGGTGCGGGAGTATCTCGGCAGTAAGGTAGCGGGCTTCAAGATCCCCCGTAGGGTAGAGGAGGTCGACGAGTTCCCCATGACCGAGTCGGGCAAGCTCCAGAAGTTCAGGTTGCGAGAGCGGCTTCTAGAGCGGGAGGGGCACCGGTAGTGCGCGAGCCCATCGCCGTGATCGGGATCGGCGCGGTGCCGGTCGGGAGGTACGGTGACGCGTTGGAGCACGAGTTGCTCCTCGCGGCGTTTGCGCGGGCCGTCGAGGACGCCGGGGTGCAAAAGGACGACATCGGCGGCCTCGTCTTCTCGCACCCGAGGACCTACGCCAAGCAGAGGTACTTCGCGACCTTTATGGCCGGGTACCTGAGGTTGCAGAGCGCCGCTACAGTGCTGGAGGTCGTCGGCGACGGCATGACGGGCGGTCTCGCCTTCGACAAGGCGGTCGACGAGATTCTGCTCGGCAAGTGCAACGTCTGCATGGCTCTGGGCGTCTCGATGGAGACGCAAGTAGCGTCGGCGGAGCACATGAACCTGACGATGCGCGCCGTGGGTGATGTCGACTTTCAAGCACCGTTCGGGTTCACCCCGATCTCCTGGTACGCGATGGACGCGGTCCGCTACATGCACGAGTATGGGGCGACGAGAGAGCAGCTCGCCTCCGTCGCGGTGAAGAACCGGCGCCACGCCGGCCTGAACCCCATCGCCCAGTACAGGGACGAACTGACCCTCGCGGAAGTGCTGGATGCTAGGCCGATCGTGGAGCCGCTGGGTCTCCTCGAGGTCCCGCCCCGCTCCGACGGAGCCGTTGCGCTGGTCCTCTCCGATCTGGAGACGGCGGAAAAACTGGATAGGCCGTACGCCGTGGTGCGCGGGCGCGGGTTCTTCCACGAGGGTGCGCACCAGATCTCGGACAAACCCAACTCGATGATCCGGCTGGAGGCCGCGAGGGAGGCTTCTAGGCGCGCATACGAGGACGCCTCCGTCTCGGCGGCGGAGATCGACTTCGCCGAGCTCTACGCCCCATGCACGATCGTCGAGGTGCTGGCGAGCGAGGCTCTCGGGCTCTGCCCGGAGGGCGAGGGCGCGCTCTGGGCACAACGGGGCGAGACGGCGCTGGGAGGCAGCATCCCCCTCTGCACCTCCGGCGGCTTGCTTTCACGCGGCCACCCGCCGCTGGCGACCCCGCTCTACAACGTGGTGGAGGTCGTCCAGCAGCTGAGGGGAGAGGCCGGCGAACGACAGGTACGAGACGCGGAGCTCGCACTCACCAGCGCCGAGCTCGGCAACTACAACGCCGCCCTCGTCCACGTCTTCGGAAAGTCGGTGTAGGCTTGCGCTCCATACGCGTCGATCGTCCCGCTCCTTACCCCCCGCGCGTTAGCGCCGCGACGAAACCGTTCTGGGAAGCGCTCAGGGAAGAGCGGCTCACCACCACCCGCTGCCTGGATTGCGAGGACAATACCTTCCCGCCCAAACCTATCTGTCCTAACTGCTTCTCGTCGCGACTCACCTGGCAGCCCTTGAGCGGCAGAGGAACTCTGTACTCTTACTGCAGAGTCTGGGCCGGACCGGAGGTCTTCCGGGAAGAGCTACCGTACACGGTCTGCGTCGTCGACCTCGACGAGGGACTGAGGCTGGGGTCCCGGTTTCTCGATACCGTCGAGCCGGAGGTGGGAGGGCGCGTGACAGCGGTGTTTGTCCACTACACGGACGCGACGCTGTTCTTCTTCGAGCCGGAAGCAGCGAGGAAGAACGAGTCCTAAGCCCGCTGTCGCGTGACTCTGACAGCCATAAGGACCGCGACGATTGCGAAACGAACAACCGACGGACCTTTCGGCGACCGCACGGCGCCCCGGAAGACGGATCGCCGAAGCGTCTTCCGGGGCGCCGTTCGAGAGGACGGCAAACGCTTGCGGATCATCCGGGTCCGCCTCGACTACTTTCACGCTACGCGAAGGAAGGTAGGGAGGAACGACCGACCGTGGTACGGCCCCTCCCGCCCCCAAACCTACCGGTCGTTCATCACGCCGTGCAGGAAGATGCTTGTCATCTGGTCCGCCAGCTCGTCTGCGTTTACGCGGCCGTCGGGATCGAACCACTGATACGTGTAGTTGATCATGCCCAGCAGAGCCATCGCCGCCATCTTCTGGTCCCGCACCGAGAACATGCCCTCGTCCGAGCCGCGCTTCAACACCTCCAGCACGATCTCCTCGTACTCTTTTCTGGCCAACGCGATAGCTTCCCAGGCCTGGTGGTCCTTGATGTTGCGCCATTCTCTGAGGAAAACCGTTACCTGATTGCGGTACTGCTCCAC
>JADDPY010000215.1 GCA_016781635.1 Rubrobacter sp. | reverse complement strand
GCGGCCTCGACCGCCGCCGCTTGACACACAGAGGAGCCTTTTTGACACCCCCCGCGCGATCGCCCCCTCCCCGGTCGTGTCTCGTGAGAACCGCGGATCGCGCCCCGTCCGGCCGCACCCTCGGTCCCGAGGCCGCCGTCGCGTTCCTGGTATCCTCGGCTTCGACCACCTCGGGCTCGCCCCTTCGGAGAATACCCCTACAAGGAACACGCCCTTCCCGCTCCTCTGGTCCGGAAACCTCTTGGGTAAGCGGAAAGCGCCCCTCATTCGTGCAAGAGTAGAGCGATAAGCTGTAGAGCGTACCGCTCTACTCCTCGGTGGAGTAGGGGACGTGCAACAGCGAGGCCGCCCTCTTCTTGGCCCTTTCGCCGCGTCGATCGTACCTCGCGGTGGTCTGGACGTTTGCGTGCCCTGCGAGCTGCTGGGCCGCGGAGAGGTCGGCGCCGACGTCGAGGAGGTCGCCGATGAAGGTCCGCCTCATGTCGTGCGGCGAGAAGCTCTTGGTCTTTATCTGCCTGCCTAATCTACGCAGGATGCCGTAGATGGCCTGGTCCGTCATTCTCCTCTTTTGGATCCGGTCGCCCTTGTTGATAGGGTAGAAGAGGGGGCCTTCCTCCTCGCCTCGCACCTCGAGCCACGCCTCGATGGCGTCGGCTGCCCCTCCCGACGCGTAGGCGATCCTGTCCTTGCGCCCCTTCCCGCCCCGGATCCTGAGCTCCCCGGTCTCGGGGTCGTAGTCGGCGAGGTTCAAGGCCGCCGCCTCGCCGCGCCTCAGGCCACAACCGTAAAGCACGGCCACTAGCGCGGCGTCCCTGGCCCCGCGACCCCCTTTGTCATCTTCGAGACAAGCCTCGAAGAGCCTCCGGATCTCGCCGTGGGAGAGGGAGCGGCCGGGGGGGAGGGAGGAGCCCCTGACCGGGGCGAGATCGCGGGCCCTGGCGTAGTCCTCGGCCGTCATATACCCGAGCCGGAAGCACTCCTTGAGGACCCCCCTGAGGGCCGAGAGCATCTTGTTGGCCGTGGCCGGCGCGTAGGCGGCCGCGAGCCGGCTCCTCACGAACGCCGTGTGCGCGTAGCGAAGCTCGTGCCAGGCGAGGCCCAACGCGTCGGCCTCGCCCTTGGAGAGCAATCGCGCGATGGTCTGCAACGAAGCGCGCATCGCTCGCCTCGAGCCCTCCGACAAGGAGGCGAGGTAGACGACCACCGGATGCCCGTCCCTGGGCTGCTGGCGCGCGAGGACCAACTCGGCGCCGGGATCGGGGTGCTCCGAGTCCAATACCTCGCCGATCAGGACCTCCGTCTCGGCGCCCCGAGCCCCCGGTCCGCTTATTTCCCCATTAAATAGGGAGGGGTGGCGGGAAGGCTCCCGTGCCGGTCCCGGTTCGCGTCCCCGTCCTGCGCCACGCTAGCCCTCCTTGCGGACGTAGCGCACCCCGGGGATGCCCTCGAAGTCCGCGTCCTGGGTCCAGAGCGTCGCCCCCGAGGCGCGCGCGGTCGCGAGGATCACCGCGTCCGCCATCGGCAGCTTCAGCTCGTGCGCCGTCCTCGCCGCATCCAACGCCCCTTCGGCGTCGAGATCCACGATTCGCCCGCGCTGCATCGTGGCCACGACCCTCAAGGCGTCGTCCTCGCCGCCGGGCTCCCGAAGCAGCCTCTTGAACACCTCGTAGATGCTTATTGTTGGAACCACGAGCGAGGAGGCGTCCTCGACGGCCGCCTCGAAGAAGTCGGCGTTCGGCCCGTCGGCGAAGTACTCGAGCCAGCCTGAGGAATCGACGACGTTCCTGCCCGAGCCCTCCGTCACAGCTCCCGATCCGGTTCGCGCTCGACTCCCGTATCGACGCCGCGCAAGAAGCCGCGCATCTCGCGAACCGGAGACATCGGCACGAGCTCGATCCTCCCGCGGTAGCGGATCACCGCCACCTCCTGGCCCGGGCTGAGCTTCATCCCCTCGCGCACCGAACGAGGTATCACGACCTGGTATTTGGGCGACAGTTTTACGGTTTCCATGCCAAAGCCTTATCGATATCGTTTACGTACAACACACGCACAGTCTACACGGCCTTCGTCTTCCCGCGCAACGATTGCTTTTGCGAAGGGGATCTTCCCGCTGGCAACATGCTACGACAGCGTGGGCTACTTCGCCGCCGGGGTAGAGGATCTGCAGCAAGTCCTCAACATCGGCCAGCTTCCGGACGTTGGGACCCTCAAGGTGGCCCGCATTGGCGTCGATGTCGAGACGCCGGATCTGCCGGAGGAACACTGGGTGAGCTTCCGTCAGCAGGTTTGGGAGGTGCACGCAGAGCGCTACCAAAAGGAGCCAAAGCGCTATGGCAAGGACGTACAGTGGAAGCTCGCGCTGCCGATCAGCGACGTGGACACGGCCAGAGAGCTCCTGGAGGCCTGGCGCACCCGGTTCCTCGAGGCGGTCGAGGGTGTGGATGTCCTCGTGGGGCCGCTGCTCGACGGCGCCGCCCCTGCCTTGGAGGCGGTCAGGGCCGAGTACAAGCGCGACGAGTTCATAGTCGGGGGCCGACTGCTGCGCCATACGCCCCAGTACAACGAGCTCGGGTGGCCGGCGCTCGCCGTTCCCACCGCCGAAGGGGCCGTGCAGGTCGCGGCCAGGCCGGGCAACGAGGCCGCCGTACTCGCCGTGGGCCGGCAGCTTGGGCTGCCGAGCGAGGAAGTCGTCGCGTGCTGATCCTTGCGTCCTCGAGTCTGGAGGAGGTCTCCACCGGTGATGCCCGTGCCAACCATGCGAGATAAGATGATAATGCAGTATGGTTGACCCTGCCCCTTCTGAGGGGCGATTGGGGGAATAGCTTGGAAGAGGTACGAAGCTGTCGAGGAAAGGTACACAAAACGTTTAAAAGGGAGGGCGTATGACGGCGTGGATCTTGGCGGCGGTGGTCCAACTAGTGGTCTTGGCCCTGATAGCGGTAGGACCCTACATCGGTTTGTACGGTCGAGACGACCAAAAACCGCGGAGGTAGTTGCCGATGCTCGCGGTAAACATAGCGATCATATTGGGATTGGGGGTGCTCTTCATCGCCGTCGGCTACTACCTCTCCCGCGCGGTGAAGACGGCGGATCAATTCATCCTCGGTACGGGCAAGCTCGGCGTGGCTTTCGGTTCGGCCTCGCTCCTCGCCTTCTGGATCACCGGGAACACCACGCTCGCGGCCCCGGAGGCCGCGTACACCATGGGGATTCTGGGGGCAATCGGGTACGGTTTTCTGGGCGGCATCGCCGTAATGCTCTTCGCCCCCTTGGCCAAGCGCATCCATGAAGTGATCCCCCATGGCCGTACGGTCGGCGACTTCTACATGGCCCGCTTCGGCAACCTGAACTACGTCGTGTTCCTGGTCTTCCTCCTGATCTACGTTTTCGGGATCCTCATCACCCAGGGAATCGGCGGCGGGGTCATACTCGAGCAGGTGTTTGGCATCCCCTACTTGCTGGCCGTCGTGCTTAGCTTCGCGATCGTGATCGCGTACAGCATGCTGGGCGGCTTCCAGTCCGTCACCGGAGTTGCCTTCTTCCAGATCGTCCTGATCCTCATAGCCGTGGCCGGGGTCGTGCCCTACGTTTTCTTCAGCCAGGGGGCCTCAAACGTATATCAGGGCATGCTGAACAACTCCCCCGAATTGCTGGACCTGACGCTCCCGGCTGGCCTCCTGTTTCTGTTCGGCGGGGCGATGCTGGGGATAGGCGAGGTGTTTATGGATAACACGTTCTGGCAGAGGGCCTACGCGATCCGGAGGGACCGCCTCACCCCTACGTTCATAATCTCGGGCATTGGGTGGGCTTTTGTGCCCATCGCGGTCAGCACCCTCGCGTTCGTCGCGCTGGCCGAGGGAATCAAGCCCGAGCAGGTGAACCAGGTGGCACCCCAGGTCGCCCAGCAGTTCGGCGGCGGCTTCGCAAACTACATGTTTCTGGTCGTGGTCTGGTCGGCTATTCTCTCCACTGCGGCCGCCTCGCTGAACGCGTTCTCCTCTGTCATACTCAACGACCTTGTCCCCCGCTTCAGACCGAACCTCCGCGAGCGAGAGCAGAGACGGTACGGGACGATTATCACGGTGATCGTAGGCGTCATCGCCTTACTACTTACGCTGCCCCAGTTCACCTCCATGCTGCAGATGCTGATCTTTATAGGGGTGATCAACGCCGCGTTCATCTACCCCATCGCCCTGGGACTGTTCTGGAGGCGGATGACGTCCACAGCGGCATTGTGCGCCGGCATTGTCTCCCCCATAGTGGGTTACGTCGTCTATTTCACCGTCGGACCCATCCAGGGCATCATCGCCAGCGGATGGGTATCTTTGGTACTGTGTCTGGGGTTGAGCTTGATGACCCGCTCGTCATACGATTGGAGCATCCTCCACAACTACGGCAGGCGCGGGGCAGGTGAGGCGGAATGATCATCTCTGAATGGCTGTTCACACTCGTGGTGCTGGCGGGCGTTGTGGGTTCTATTCTCCTGTTGGTGTTGCTGGTAGGGTACTTCATCTACGAATTCAGGAGCAAGCAGATTTGGTAAAGGGGGCTCGCGGCATGGTCAAGCTCAACACCTTCTCCATCACTGCGCGCTGCGAGAGGACAGGACAGTTCGGGGTCGCCGTCTCCACCGCAGTGCCGGCGGTTGGGATGCTATGCCCCTTCGCCCGGGCGGGGGTGGGCGCCGTCGCCACCCAGTCCTTCGTGAATCCCTACCTGGGAATCTGGGGCCTCGACCTGCTCTCCGAGGGCAAGACGGCTGAGGAGGCGGTGAACGCCCTCCTCGAGCGGGACCCGGACCCGGCGAAACGCCAGTTCGCCGTGGTGGACGGGCAGGGCAACGCCGCCGCACACACGGGTGAGGAGTCGGACACCTGGCGCGGGCACCTAACCGGAAAGAACTTCGCCGTGGCGGGGAACATGCTGGTGGGCGAAGAAACGCTGCAGGCCATGAAGGAGAGCTTCCAAGGTTCGGAGGAGGGAACTCCCCTCGCCGAGCGTCTGCTGTCCGCCCTCCAAGTCGGGCAGGACGCCGGTGGGGACAAGCGCGGGCGCCAGTCGGCTGCGTTACTCGTCGTGGAGAAGGAGGACTATCCGCTCCTAGACCTGCGGGTCGACGATCACGCCGACCCGGTACCCGAGCTGCGCAGGATCTACGGGGTCGCCCAGGAAGACCTCCTTCCCCTCACCTCGGTGATGCCTACGAAGGAGAACCCCGCAGGCAGCTACGACCTCAAAGAGATGCGCGCGAAGGGCATCCTGCAGGACTAGCGCTTCGCTACCGGCCCGCCAGCCTGAGCAGCGTCCGGTACAGGACCTCCGTCCCGGCGGCCCAATCCTCCTTGGAGCTCCACTCGGCAGGGTTGTGGCTTATGCCGTCCTTGGATCGAACAAAGATCATGCCAATTGGGCAAAGCTCCTTGAGTTGCATGCCGTCGTGGCCTGCCCCGCTGGGGAGAGCGTAGGCCTGGAGCCCTACTTCCTTGCAGGCGGCTTCAGCGGCTTCGATGACTAATACCGAATCCGGTTGAAGAGTGGTTGGACGTCATGCCGACTGCGGCCACCCCGGACGCGCCGACCACGGCGCCTGCGGCGTCGCGCAGGGGATGATAGGAGCACTCGAAGGCCGTCCCCGCGACCTCCACGGCCGACGTGAACGCCTCCCCCGAGAGCGCTCGGCGCAAGTTCTCGGCCACCCTCGGAGCCTCCGGTACGCCTCGAGGGCGGACCTCCCCACCATCTCCCCCGCCCTCAGCCCTAATACCAAACTAGGTCAACAATAGCGCAACGCATGGTTGCAGCGGAGGATGGCAGAAACGCAACGAGGGGCCTCAGACCTGCTTCCATGAGAAGGCACATTCTGTCAAGGCCGACGTGGCGGCCATGGCGCTAGGCTGCATCCTCTCCGCCCGGTACCCCGCCGCCGCGCTTCCATTCGCACTCTCTCGTCGGTCGCCTCATCTGGACCGGGTGCATGATGGGATCCGTACCCCAAGGCCGGCGCTGCTATCTCACGAGCGGTCTCTCCCGAAGGAGGCCAAGTCGGTCTGCGCAGTCGCCGGAACCCGGGGCGGTCGGGTACCGTGCGTCGGGTTCACCCCGCACGCCGCGGTCAGCTCGCCAGCGTTCCGCCTCCTTCCACTCGTCGCCCTCGGTCCTACGCGGGCCCGCTCCTCGTCCTGCTAGCGTTGTACAGCGGCTCGTAGGCCTCGCCGGTGACCCACAGGCGATGCAGCAGCACCGAGAGCTTCCTTGCCACGGCCACCACGGCCCTCCTCTTGGCGTTCTTGCCGCCCCTGCCCGCTATCTTCTCCCCGTGGCGCTTGAGGTCCGAGTCCGAGGCGAAGGGGCCGAGCAGGTAGTGGGCGCCCTGAACCAAA
>JADDPY010000295.1 GCA_016781635.1 Rubrobacter sp. | reverse complement strand
ATAGTGGAGTAGTAGGAATATGGCCGTATCCAAGATTCGGATAAAGCTGAAAGCCTATGACCACGAGGTCATAGACAAGACGGCGAAGTCCATTGTGGAGACGGCGGAGCGGACCGGGGCCTTTGTTTTCGGCCCCGTCCCTCTGCCCACGAAGAACAGCCGGTACACGGTGATCCGGGGTCCCTTCAAGCACAAGGACGCCCGCGAGCACTTCCAGCTGAACACGCACAAGCGACTGATAGACATCCAGCAGCCCACCCCGAGGACGGTCGACTCGCTCCAGCGGCTAGACCTCCCGGCGGGCGTCAACATCGAGATTAAGGCAACCTAAGGTTATGGCGACTGCAATATTCGGGCGCAAGAAGCATATGACCCAGGCCTTCCAGGACGATGGCACGCTCGTGAGCGTGACCGTTATAGAGGTCGAGCCGAACTTCGTGACCGCCGTTCGTACGGCGGACGCGGATGGCTACGATGCCGTCCAGGTTGGCTTCGGGGTCGTGCCTACGCGCAAGGTAAATAAGCCCCACGCGGGCCAGTTCGAGAAGTACGAGGCCCCGCCCAGGAGGCACGTCAAGGAACTCCGTGGGGTTTCCGGCGAGGTGGGTAGCACCATCGGCGTCGACGTCTTCGGTGAGGGCGACAAGGTACACGTGACCGCAGTCTCCAAGGGCAAGGGCTTTCAGGGGACCGTCAAGCGTCACGGCTTCGCGCGTGGGCCCGTAAGCCACGGCTCGCACAACGTCCGGGCTCCGGGCTCGGTCGGCGCTTCGGCTGACCCTTCGAGGATCTTTCCGGGCCAGCGCATGCCGGGCCAGATGGGCAATAGCGGTGTGACGGTCAAGAACCTTCGGGTCGTGGCCGTGGATGCCGAGAACAACGAGCTCTGGGTGCGCGGCGGAGTGCCGGGCGGCAAGGGCTCGGTCGTCAAAATTCGGAAGGCGGGTGAGTAGGATGGCGAAAGCGAACCTGTTCGACGCCGGTAGCGGCCAGAGTTCCGAGCTGGACCTGACGGGCCCGCTGTTCGAGACGGAGCCCAAAGAGCACGTCATACATCGAGCGGTAGTCACAGAGCTCGATGCCCGGCGCCGCTTCACGGCCTCGACGAAGGGCCGCAGCGATGTCCAGGGCTCCGGGCGCAAGTTGTACCGTCAGAAGGGCACCGGTAGGGCGCGTGCGGGCGACATCAAGCCCCCGAACCGTGTCGGCGGTGGTACCTGGGGCGGGCCGAAGCCCAAGAACGGCTACGGTGCTCATAAGAGGATCAACCGCAAGGAGGCCAGGGCGGCTTTCCTCGGCGCTCTCTCCGCAAAGGCCGCGGACGGCGAGCTTTACGTGCTCGACGCCCTGAGCTTTGAGCGGCCGTCCACCAAGGAGGCCCGCGGCATCCTCGAGCGGATGG
>JADDPY010000146.1 GCA_016781635.1 Rubrobacter sp. | reverse complement strand
TGCAGGCTGCCCTTGGAGGAGAGCATGCCCATTACCACCAAAGCCGCGTCGGCCCCGCTGACGAAGAACAGTGCGACCAGCACGATGGCGATAATGGACGTCACGGCAGCCAGCGGGAACTCGGTGAGGGTGGCGAACAGGGCTATCTCCGAGCCCTCGCCCACGGCCGCTACGATGTCCGCTGCCCCCGTGAGCTGTAGGTTCATCGCCGCCCCGCCCAGGATGGCGAACCACACGAAGCTGACTACACTCGGGACCAGTATTACCCCTATCACGAACTCGCGGATGGTGCGTCCGCGCGAGATGCGGGCGATGAACGTGCCAACGAACGGCGCCCAAGAGATCCACCACGCCCAGTAGAAAATCGTCCAGCTGGAGAGCCACTCGGCGTCGCCGAAGGCGGCCGTTCGGAAGCTCATCGGCACCAGCCCGGCCAGATAACCGCCGAGCGAATCGACGAAGGTGTTGAGGATAAAGACCGTCGGCCCCACGACGAACAGGAAGAACAGCAACAGCACGGCCAGCACCATGTTGGTGTTAGAGAGCCACTGGATGCCGCGGTGCACCCCCGAGACCGCCGAGACGATAAACGCCAACGTCAAGATCGCGATGATCGCGATCGCCACCGTGGTCGAGTTCGGGATGCTGTTGAACAAATAGTTGAGCCCACCGTTGATCTGCAAGGCGCCGAGCCCAAGCGAGGTGGCCGAACCGAACAGGGTGGCGAAGATCGCCAGGATGTCTATCGTCTTGCCGGCCGGACCGTTGACGCGTTCACCCAGGATCGGGTAGAACGCCGAGCTGATCAGGTTAGGCATCCCCTTCCGGAAGGTGAAGTAGGCCAGGGCCAGCCCGAGCACCGCGTAGATCGCCCACGGGTGAAATGCCCAGTGGAAGTAGGAGTACTCCATCGCGAGCCGGGCCGCCTCCTCGGTCTCCGGCCGGGCAAGCCCGTGCGGCGGCGCGCTCATATGCGAGATGGGCTCGGCGACCCCGAAGAACATCAGCCCGATGCCCATTCCCGCGCTGAACATCATCGCCACCCAAGAGGCGGTACGGAACTCTGGCCGCTCGTCGTCCGCGCCGAGCCGTACCTTACCGTAGCGGCTGAAGGCCAGGTAGACGGAGAAGACCAAGAACCCGAAGGACGTCAGTATAAACATCCAGCCGAAGCTACTTATTACCCAACCCAACACCGCCGAAGTGACGGCGGCGAGGTTCTCCGTGAAGAATACGCCCCATGCCACGAACAACAGCGAGATGACGAGCGCCACAGAGAAGATGCCTCTATCTATCGTAGAACCAGCTGATCTTTGCACAGCCCAACGCCCTTCCCCATCCGTTGCATGAAAACCTCTCGAATACCCCAAAAGAGGGTTTGTACTTTTTATCGTATTTCTATCTAATTACAAGACTTCGTATAATTTTCGGGCCGTCCGAGCCCCGCCTGGGCATCCCGGACCACCCCAAACCATCACGATAAGCCTATTGCTCCGTTCCTCAAAGGCGGTAAACAAACGTACGCCTCCAATGCCCTCAAAGGCGGTAAACAAACGTACGCCTCCAATGC
>JADDPY010000422.1:1037-1354 GCA_016781635.1 Rubrobacter sp. | reverse complement strand
CGTTTATGCATTAATAACCTCCGAGAAGTACACCGTGAATGAGCAGTGTCACAAAACAATGGTGCACCGATGTCGGAGCTAATTAGCTGGGGAATAGTTGTTCCTGGATTTACGGTTGTGTTTGGCCTCGTGATCATGCGCTTTTTGTTTGGTCAAATAGCACGGCAGGTGCCGGTACGGACATATGCTCTTGCTGGACTAGCTGGCGGCATTGGATGGGGATTCGCGTATTGGTGCCTTATTACGTTCGTGCCACAACTTCGCCTGGGACCGCCTCATGCATGGACTCCTGTAGTTGGAGCGCTGACGGTTGTGAT
>JADDPY010000422.1:595-968 GCA_016781635.1 Rubrobacter sp. | reverse complement strand
TGCATCACCAAATGCTCCGCGGGATAGTGATAGCGTTACTTGGGGTGATTGCGATCCTGGGGATGCTGCAAGGGGAGTATAGCGATGTAGGTATTGCTGGCCTCGTGGGTCTATCCCTTGCGCTAGGTCGTCGGCGGGATACGCACGACCTCTTCCCACTTGTGTTCCTATATCTAATGGCAGGTTTAGGCATAGTCGTTATTTGGTTCCGACTCATGCCGCTCCTGTAAGCGAAAGCAGTTCGACGTAATGGACGAACTGGGTAGGTTATGTTAGAGATCCGGCACGCCGAACAAGGCGCTGGAGCGGACACTCGTGAACGTGGCGAAAATGCATGAGAACCATCACGTGTCTCGCGTAGCCATGCGCAGTA
>JADDPY010000422.1:0-500 GCA_016781635.1 Rubrobacter sp. | reverse complement strand
AGTTTTTCGTCCCCAACGTGCACGCGTTTCTGTGGTTCGGGCTCATCATTCGCAGGAATTGGTATTGCTTGCATACAGCACTCCTAATTTGATAGGATGTTGGTGGCGAAGGAACGCCAGCTAGCATCACAAGGAGCTAAGGTTCAGACGCGGATGCCCGTATTACTTTTGACCGTCGAGGATACGTTTCGGATTCGAAAGCGCGGTGTTGTGCTGATGCCTGCCGTCGCTGAGGAGGCACTGCAACAGGAGTATTGCGGCCCAGTCCGACTCGCATTGCCAAACGGCGAACGTCGCATCGTCGAAGCAATATGCACCATCCCGTTCATTAATCCATTCCCAGAATTGCGTGGGGGAGGACATTCATTGCAGTACTTCTGTTTGTTGCGGCATGTCGAGCGCGACGATGTACCAATCGGAACGGAGGTTTGGCTCGACACGCCAGGTGCGCCCCATCCATAGCTGCCTCAATGGATGTAGCGATGCTTGGCAACCCGTAC
>JADDPY010000346.1 GCA_016781635.1 Rubrobacter sp. | reverse complement strand
TCCGCCCATGCACTCCGACAAACTAAGCCGCCGCCGATGGGTCGATTCTGTCCGCATAGGTCAGCGGTACTCCTGTTCGTCGAAGAATTCGCTCAGAATCTCGGCGAAACGCTCCGGCCGTTCGAGCCAGGCCGCGTGGCCGCAGTCGGGGATGATGGCCAGCCGGCCTCTCTCGAGCCGTGCTACCGCCTCCTGCGCCTGGTGGACCGGTACGACCCTGTCGTAGGCCCCCCACACGACGAGCGTCGGCGCCGTTAGGCGCGGGAGCTCCTCCAGCACCAGCGCACGCTGCCCCAGGGGGCCGAACTGGGCACGGGTGGTGGCCAGCTGAGCCTCCAAGAAGCCCGGTAGCTGCGCCAGCCGGACCTGCTCGGCGATCCATTCGGGAGGGACACGCTGGGGATGCCCGAAGAGTAGCGGTACCTGTCCCCACGCTCTCTGGACGGCGCCCAAGGGGGTTTTGGCCCAGCTTATCCCCAGCTCGCCGTAGCCGGGCAGGACCGTCGGTAGCGTGAACGGGTTGAATGTCCTGCCAAGACCGGTGCTGCCAGCCACCGCCACGGCCGACACGCGAGCCGGTTCGGAGAGCGCCAGGCGCAGCACGCTGTGACCGTGGAGCGAGGTGCCGACCACCCCGGCGCGTTCTATGCCCAGGGCGTCGAGGAAGGCGGCCAAAAAGCGCGCGTAGAAGGCCGGTGAGTAGTCGGCGGCGGTGGGCCTCGCGGTGCCGCCGACGCCCGGCAGGTTCGGTGCGTAGACGCGGTGGGTGCGAGAGAGGGTAGGCATCGTCCACCGCCAGTCGAGATTACTCTGGCCGACGCCGTGCACCAACACCAGTGGCGGGCCCTCCCCGGCCGCCAAGTACCGGGTGGTCAGCCCGCCGACATCGATCGTGAATTCCTCGAAGTTCACACCCCTCACCTCCGGCTATCCCAACCTATGCAGCACACGGGGCAGGAACCTTCCACGAACACCTTCCACGGGCTTGAGGGGAACAAGACGTGTGAGAAGGCCGGGGTCATCTCGCCCTGGCCCTTCCGTCTGCTTTCCTGCTGGGTACGAGGCCGTAGAGAGGTTCTGGTTTTCTATCCACCGTTCCCGGTGGCCTCCCGCGTGGTCGTCCCCATGAGGCGCATTCCCTCCCGCCAGAAGGAGAACGGGTCCAACGACGTCCCCGCGAACGGGAAGCCCCACTGTCCAAAAAACCTCTGGAAGGTGTCGGCCTGCTCATCGGCCGTCTCGAAGAGGTTGCGCATCTCCTCGGAGAGCTCGGTCTGCAGGCGCAGCCCGTCTATCCAGGCCTGGATCAGGCCCTGGGCGGACCTGATGTTCACCTCCTGCGTCCTGACGGCGTAGTTGTAGGCGGCGAAAGCGGTCCGTTGGGTAGTCCGCGCCAGCTCCTCCTGCATCATCCAGCCCATCTGTTCGAAGCCCTGCGTCGTCGAAGTCACCGGCGAACCCCCTTCTTGATAGCGACTGCATGGGTCAATGTGTAGCCTGCACTTAGAGAGTCTA
>JADDPY010000094.1:1338-1485 GCA_016781635.1 Rubrobacter sp. | reverse complement strand
GGAGATAGACCCGCATCCGTTGCACCACTTCGGCAAACGCGAGATCACCGTAGCCATAGTCGGCAATGATGTGCACTAACATGGTTGTTCCTCCCCACTAGACCTGGACATCGCGCTGCCCGCTCCGTGCAACCTCCGCTGGGCCTT
>JADDPY010000094.1:0-1238 GCA_016781635.1 Rubrobacter sp. | reverse complement strand
GTTGCCGCGCTGGAGCGTCATGCGCACCAGCGCCGCCACCTCGTCCCAGTCGCCCGCCGCCTCGAGTGCGGGACGGACAAAACTGAGCAGCTGCTCGACCAGCCGGGGCGCTGGAACGGTTTGCCCTGCCGCTACGTCGATCAACGTCCCCGCGAGGCCGTACCGGGCTGCTCGCCAATGAGCAGCCCAGCAGCTCGGGACGCGCGGCGACCACTGGCACGCCCGCCCCCCACTGCTCATAGCAGGTGCGCACCAGCCCGCGGGTAAGGCCAGCAACCATCACGGCTTCGTCAACCGTGAGGCACACATCGGTAACCCGGAATTCAATGGTCGGGAACCGCGCGGGCAAGCGGATATCCCAGTAGATGTTGGTCGGGTCAGCAATGCTCTCGGTCGCGACCAGTGTCGCAACGAGCTGGTCATACTCCGCCAGCGACGCAAAAGGCGCCGGGGGACCGGCCATCGGAAAGCGGCTCCACAGCTCGGTGCGAAAACTGGCGTAGCCGGTTTCCTGGCCCTGCCAGAAGGGCGAGTTGGCGGCCAGCGCCAGCAACGGTCCAAGCCAGATGCGAGCACGATTCATGATCTCGAGGGCCGCCTTCCGATCACCAATGCTCACATGGACATGGCAGCCAAAGATCACGAGTTCACGCGCCAGCTGTTGGAAGTCGTGGCTGAGCCCCTGATACCGGGCTTTGGGCGTCGTCTGCTGCGCCCGCCAGTCCGAGAATGGGTGTGTCCCCGCTGCTCCGAGGCGGTCACCGTGTTGGGCAGCTGCGCGAATGAGGGTGCGGCGGGCGCCAGTGAGCGCAGCTCGCACATCCCCGAGTGTGGCGCAGACTGGGGTGGCCGTCTCGATCTGCGACTGCATCAACTCGGGCTGGACATCGTCGCCCAGGGTGGCTTGCGCCGCATGCAGCAAACGCTCCGCATCCGGATGCAATTCGCGGGTAGTCCCATCAATGACCTGGTATTCCTCTTCCACGCCCAGCGTCCACGCTTCTGCCATACGGTTGGCTCCTCATGCGCCAAGGCGCACCCCTGTTGGCCAAAATCGGTGGGTGACCAGCAGGTGGATCGTGACGAAGTGCGATACCAAGGAGTGTGCCAATAGGTCAGTTCGTGCCGGGACCGCTCAGTCAATCCACCTGGCGAAAGCTTTGTGGTCACCTGGACTTGAGCGCCCACCAACCCGCAACATCAAAAATGATGCCTGCTCCCCGTTCATGGGTGAGACT
>JADDPY010000599.1 GCA_016781635.1 Rubrobacter sp. | reverse complement strand
CACGGCCTGCTCACCTCCTCAGGAGCTGGCACGAGTCGAGCGGCGACCAGCCCGGCTCAGCACTCCTCGTCGACTGCCGGGGGCTGGGGGGCCTCGACCCCAGCCTGTCCCAGCGTCGCGTTGAAGGCCTCCTGCCAGCTGCCGTTCTCGTAGGACTCCTGGATCGTCTGCTTGAGGAACTCGCACAGGTCCCCGTCCTCCTTTGCGAACCCGATCCCGTAGCGCTCCTCGCTGAACTCCTCGCCCACGACCTCGAGCTCGTCCGGGGCCTCGGCCGCGTAGCCGAGCAGGATCGCGCCGTCGGTCGTCACCGCGTCGACCTGGCCGTTCTTCAGCTGCTCCACGCACTCGCTGTAGGTGTCGAAGCCCACGGGCGTGGCGCCGTACTCCGTCTCAACGGTCTCGATCGAGGTCGATCCGGTGACCGAACAGACCTCGACGCCCTCAAGGGCTTCCGGCCCGGTGATCCTGTCCTTGTCCTCCTCCCGCACCAGCAGCTGCTGGCCGGTGACGTAATAGGGACCCGCCTGGCCGACGATCTGGCGTCGCTCCGGAGTGATCGAGTACGACGCGAGGACGAGGTCGACCCTGCCCGCCTGCAGGAAGGGTTCGCGGTTGTCGGACACCGTCTCGGTGAAGTCGATCTCGTCCGGCTCGAAGCCCAGCTCGGCTGCGACGATCTTCGCCATCTCGATGTCGAAGCCCTCGTACTCGCCGGTGGCGGGGTCCTTGAAGCCGATGCCCGGCTGGTCGGACTTGACCCCGATGGTGATGCTGCCCTGCTCGGCGAACTCAGCCATGGTGGAGCCTGCGGGGAAGGAAGCCTCGGTGTTGACCTCTGGGGCGGCTTCGTCCTCCGCGCAGGCGGCTAGGGAAAAGGCGAGCACGGCGGCAATCGCCAGTGCCCTCGTGGTGTGGAATCGCATGCGGATCTCCTCGTGCGTCGCGGCTGTGTCGGACTCGTTGCGTCGGCAGGTCCCGTTAGTGGGTCAGTATCTTCGACAGGAAGTCCCGCGCACGGTCGCTGCGCGCGGATGTGAAGAACTGATCCGGTGTGGCCTCCTCGACGATCTCACCGTCGGACATGAAGACCACCTTGTGCGCGGCCTTGCGGGCGAAGCCCATCTCGTGGCTGACGACGACCATTGTCATGCCCTGCTCGGCGAGCTCCACCATCACGTCCAGGACCTCGCTGATCATCTCGGGGTCAAGGGCCGACGTGGGCTCGTCGAAGAGCATGACCTTAGGGTCCATGGCCAATGCCCGGGCGATGGCCACCCGCTGCTGCTGCCCACCGGAGAGCTGTGCGGGGTACTTGTCGGCCTGGTTGCCCACCCCCACCCGGTCGAGCAGCTCGTGGGCGCGCCGCTCCGCCTCGGCCTTCTTGACCCCCTTGGCCTTCATCGGTCCAAGCGTGACGTTCTGCAGCACGCTCTTGTGAGCAAAGAGGTTGAACGACTGGAAGACCATGCCCACCTCGGAGCGCAGCCGGGCCAGGTCCTTGCCCTCCGCCGGCAGCGGGAC
>JADDPY010000181.1 GCA_016781635.1 Rubrobacter sp. | reverse complement strand
GGAGGTCTTTCTCGAGCTTGATGCACGCGGCCACGACGTGCACCTCTGGTCCAGCGCGGGGGCAGACTACGCGGAGCGCGCGGCGGGGCTCCTCGGGGTCGGCGACCTCGTCCTCGGTTGCTGGTCCAAGTTTACTCCGCCGCCCTTCAGCGTGGACTACGTGGTGGACGACCACCCGGACTTCGCCGAGCACCACGGCGGCTACGCTATCTCCCCCTTCGGGGGTGACCCGGAGGACCGCGAGCTCTGGGGGGTGCCGGAGGCGATCGAGGCTAGGCGCGCTTGAGCTCGGGGGCCCTCCGGTCGGCATGATCTCCTATGGCGAGATGGTGCTGCGGCTGCTGATCGCGGCCGGTCTGTGCGGCCTGATCGGCTTCGAGCGCGAGGCGCGGGATCAGGCGGCGGGCTTGAGGACGCATATAATCCTCGGTGTCGGGGCGGCCCTGTTCACCCTGGTCTCGGCCTACGGCTTCGGCGAGCTCAGGGATGCCAGGTCCTTCGACCCCACGAGGATCGCAGCGCAGATCGTCAGCGGCGTGGGCTTTCTGGGTGCCGGGGCCATCCTCCGCTACGGCAACGACGTCCGAGGCGTCACCACCGCGGCGACCCTGTGGACCGTGGCCGCCATCGGGACCGCCGTCGGCGCCGGCTACCTCTTCGGAGCCGTCTCGGCCACGGCGATCGTGCTCCTGACGCTCCTCGCCCTGCGCATGCTCCGGCGGAAGATCACGTCGCGCTTCAGCACCAACGTCGCCGTGATGGAGATCTCCTTCGGAGACGGTGGTGACAGTGCCCCACAGGCGCTGGAGATGCTGGATCGCCACGGCATCCACGTCAGGAACATGGACGTGGAGCTCGAAGGCGAGCGGGCACGCTACAGCATCAGCGTGCGCATTCCTGCGCGACAGGGAGTTCAGGATACGTTGAGGGAAATCTCCGGTCTTCCCGGCGTCGAGCGCCTGACCCTCAACGGCCTGCACAGCCTGGAGTAGCATCAGGGCCCCTCGACGGCCGCCGCACCGACCGGCCGCGAAAGATCGCCATGAATCATCGAACCGCCTTCGAACGCCCCGACGGGTCCCAAAACGGGCAGGTCCGACCCCACGCATCCATGCTCTCTACCGCCAACCCCAACAGGGGGAGGGCCGGAGCGCAAGGCTCCGGCCCTCCCCCTCAAGACCGACGGCTGGGTGCAGCCCGAAGTTACCTCGCCGCTTCGGCCTCCGTCTCGAC
>JADDPY010000056.1 GCA_016781635.1 Rubrobacter sp. | reverse complement strand
ACGCTGGAAAAAAGCGACGTTCTGACCGCCGGAGGTGGTCAGGTGGAACGATTTGTTAGCTGGCCTCACGGCTTACGCCCAACGTAGAGCACGTGTTCGGCGACACCCCATAGGGCTGGATCTTCGCCCACGCGGTAATTCAGATCAACCCACCGTTCCCACGCTTCACCGTGCAGTTGATTAACCTGTTCTTCAACGCCGCTCACCAGCCCTTCGCAACTACGGATTTGGAGCATGTGCAGCCCAGCATGTTCCATCAATGGCGGCCCTTCATCGGGCATTGCAAAGTAGGCATGAGTCAAGAAGCTATTGGTCGTCGTACACGTTCCGGTTGTTAATAGTTCATCCGCAATGTGTGGATGGTTCGCCAGCACCTCCGGCTGATGTTTCGCAAGGTAGCGGAGTGGGGCATAGCGTGTGAGCATGGCGGCAACGAGTACGCCACGCGGTTTTAGTTTGTGCACGGCCTGTGTGACAGCGCGTTGCCGCTCATCTTGCTGTTGTAAGTGATACAGTGGTCCGAGGAGGAGGACAGCATCGAAGGCTGCATTCGGGAACTGGGCAAGATCAAGGGCATTGGCATGGCCCGTTGCAGCAAGGAGCACACCTGTTTGGGCCGCGTGCGCCTGAGCAAGTCGAAGGTTCTCTTGTGAAAGGTCAACTAAGGTCACATGGTAGCCTCGTTGGGAGAGGGCAATCGCGTAGCGACCTGGACCACCACCAACATCGAGAATCGTAGCCGGGGGCGGGGGAAGGAATTCCATCAGCGCGCGATACGTTACAGCGAACTCGGTTCGATGACGGTCAAGGCGTTGCCATTCCGCTGCAGCCTGATCGTCGTAATACTGTTCGACATGATCCATAGCACCTCACTTTGAGGAGCAAGCATACCATGGTGATCAAAAAAGGCCAGCTAACGCCTGAGTTGAGCTGCCGCCAACGATAGCTGTACGAGTATGAACCGTGTACAAACGTGAAAAACTGCGGCGTTCACCAACGCTGCAAGCGGTCAGCTCCAACGATTTGTTCGCCGTCTCCACGGGTTGGCTGCTGCACAACTTGTTATTCCGCTCCCATACCTCGACTATTTTGATCGACAAGACGCGTTTATGGTCTATCATGAGCGCGTCCATTACCGTTGATATACTCGTGCCGATAACTTGGTGGTGTTTCAAGCGTCCATCCAAACGCCGTGAGCGCCGCCTGTGCTAGCATACGTACATGCTGCCACTCAGGACGATCCGTCATCGCATCATCGGTCCACAGGAGGCGTTGTTCCGCACTGCTCATGTCGGTCAGCGCTCCATCGAGCGCAACAAGTTGCGACCGTTGGAACTCCGTTAAGCTCCAGTCCTCACGCTGTACCACGGTGCTGCACCAGTGGTCGAAATCCAGCGCAAGCTCGTC
>JADDPY010000600.1 GCA_016781635.1 Rubrobacter sp. | reverse complement strand
GTCGCAACCGAACTGGCCCCGCGAGTTGGGCTTGAGGTGGTCGAGCGGGCGGTGCGGCCCGAGGAGCTGCGCGCGGCCGAGGAGGGCTTGCTGACGAACGCATTGCTCGGCGTCGTGCCCCTGACCGAGGTCGAGGCTCTGCCTATCGGGTCGGGAGAACCCGGTCCCATGTCCGCGGAACTCCGTGCGGAGCTAGAGAGATCGGAAGGCCTCTAAGAGCTTATTTTGTAAGGCTGAAGGGGCGAGGTCTGCTCCGACGGCCTGAAGATATCGGGAAGTGGCGGAATGCTCCGTCGGCAGGTCGGACGAGGCGTAGAGATGCCAACCGGAGGTTCCCTGTATCATGAGAAACGCGCACGAAAAGGAGGAGTCTCGTTTTGTCGAAGAAGGCCAAAGACGGGAATTACACCGTAGGGCTAAGCATTCTTGGGGATCGGTGGTAGGAGGATGGCGAGGGAAGAAGATTCGCCTCCGATCAGGGGGACCGGTGGCTGCCTTTGCGGCGCCGTCCGGTACGAAGTGCGTGGACCGCTACGTCCCGTGGTCAATTGCCACTGCACGCAGTGTCGCCGCACCAGCGGCCATTTTGCGGCGTTCACGGCGACGCGCCCGGAAGACTTGGTCCTGATCGAGTCGGAGGGGCTACGCTGGTACCGATCGTCAGCGACGGCTGGACGAGGGTTCTGTGAAATTTGCGGATCGAGCCTGTTCTGGGAGCCTGCTTCCGGCGAACGGGTTTCGATTGCTGCTGGCACCTTGGATCTACCGACAGGGCTCGCGACGGCGGCCCACGTGTTCGTTGGGGATTCGGGCGACTACTACACGATCAGCGATGGTTTGCCCCACAGGGCAGATGGCCATCATGGCATCATGATTCCCGCCGATTGATCCTTCACGTTCCCCTCGCTAGGCGCCTGAGCATTAGCCGGATCATCGACACCTCGATGAGCGCCTCGCTGGTCCGCACCTTCCGCTCGTAGTCCTTGGCGAGGCGCCGATCCCTGCGCAACCACCCGAACGTCCGCTCCACGATCCAACGCTTGGGTGAAACCTCGAAGCCCTTGGCCTCCCTATCGCGTTCGACGATCTCGAGTTCCCATCCTCCCTGCTTCTCGCACCACTTCACGAGTTCCTTGCCACTTTACGCGCCTTCCACCCAGATTTTCCTCAATTGTGGCACCAGCGGCTTGAGGCCAGCGAGCAAGAGGCGCGCTCCAGCTCGGTCCTGTACGTCGGTGGGGGCGACGTGGACCGAGAGCGGTAGGCCCAAGGTGTCGACCAGCAAATGTCGCTTGCAGCCCTTGACGTTCTTGTGGGCGTCATAGCCGGTCGATACCGCGCCTTCCTCGGCGGTCTTCATGCTCCGGGAGTCCACGATGGCCGCCGAGGCGTCGGGGTTCTTGCCTACCCTGGTCCTCTCCGCCACACGAAGGATCGCGAAGGCGCGGTGCCAAAGTCCGCTCAAGCGAAACCTCCGGAAATGGTAGTAGATGGGCTGATCACAAACGACAAATTCTGCTTCACACGCCGTAGCTG
>JADDPY010000010.1 GCA_016781635.1 Rubrobacter sp. | reverse complement strand
AGACGAAGATGGAGGCGACCGTGTTGCCGCAGACGTTGGTGAGGGCGCGGCACTCGCTCATGAACCTGTCTGTACCGAAAAGACGCGGCTCGCGCGAGGTAGTAGAGTTCGCACGAGACGATCAATCGTACCGGGAGCGTGCCCGTAGTGCTCGTACTTGTCCTCGCCGACACCCACATCCCCCGCCGCGCGAAAGGCCTCCCGGAGGAACTGATGCCGCATCTAGAGCGCGCCGACCTCGTCCTACACGCCGGTGACCTCCTCAAAGCAACGGTGCTCGACGAGATCTCCGGCTACGCCTCCGTCCGCGCGGTGAAGGGGAACGTGGACGGTCAGGACATGGACCTGCCGCAGACGCTGGAGCTGGAGCTCGGCGGCGTCCCCGTTGCCATGATCCACGACTCCGGCCCGAAGAAGGGACGCCCGGCACGCATGAGGCGTCGCTTCCCGGGGGCGCGCGTCGTCATCTTTGGGCACTCGCATATACCCTTGCTCGAAGAGAGCGGCGACTCGCTGCTCCTGAACCCCGGGAGCCCGACGGACAAGCGCCGCCAGCCGGAGCCCTCGTTCGGGTTACTGTGGGCGGAGGGCGGAGTAGTACGGGCAGAGGTTCGGACGCTCGGGGGCGAGGTGCTGTTGCGGTCCGGGGCCCCCTAGCAGGCGTGGTATAAGGGGCGAGCCTTGGGTATCGCGGGAGACATAGCGCTCATACTGGTGGCGGCGCTCTTTGGCGGGATCGTCGCGCAGCGGCTCGGGCTGCCGCTCATCCTCGGCTACATCCTCGCCGGCGTGATCGTCGGCCCGAACACCGGCGGCCCGACCGTCGGGGACGCACACGAGATCGAGCTGCTCGCGGAGATCGGGATAGCGCTGCTGCTCTTCGCCATCGGGCTGCACTTCCCCCTGAGCGAGCTCAAACCCGTGCGCAAGATAGCGCTCCTCGGCACCCCGATCCAGATGCTGCTTACCATCGGCTTCGGCTACGGCGTGGGGAGGCTCCTCCTCGGGCTCGACACCATCGAGGCGATCTGGCTCGGGGCGCTCTTCTCGCTCTCCAGCACGGCGGTGGTCCTGAAGACGTTGTCCGAGAGGGGGGTGCTCGGCACGCTCTCGGGGAGGGTGACGATCGGGATGCTCGTCGCCCAGGACGTGGCGATAGTACCTCTCCTTATCCTGCTCCCCGAGCTCGCCAACCTCGGCGAGGGGCTCCCCAGGCTCGGGATCGCGCTGCTCGAAGCGGGCCTGTTTATAGCCGTGATGGCGGTCTTCGGGACACGGGTCTTCCCCTCACTCATGGCGCGCGTGGCGCGCTGGAACTCGCGGGAGCTTTTCCTGATCTCCGTGGTCGCCACGGGCCTCGGCGTTGGCTACGCGACCTACCTCACCGGCCTCTCCTTCGCCTTCGGGGCCTTCGTCGCCGGCCTCGTCCTCTCTCGCTCGGAATACAGCTACCAGGCCCTCTCGGATATAGCGCCGCTGCGAGACGTCTTCTCGATGCTCTTCTTCGTCTCGGTCGGGATGCTCCTCGACCCGGTCTTCCTGTGGCGGCAGGCTCCGATCGTGCTCGCCGTCGTCCTGCTCGTCTTCGTGGGCAAGGGCATAGTCTTCGCAGGCATCGCCCGGACCTTCGGATACGGGAACATCATCCCGTTCGCGCTCGGGCTCGGGCTCTTCCAGGTCGGCGAGTTCTCCTTCCTGCTCGCCCGGCTCGGGGTGGAGGAGGGCGCACTCTCGCAGGGCACGTACTCCATCGCCCTGACCACCGCCGTCGTAACGATGGCCGTTACCCCCATCGCCGCGCGTGGCGCGCCGTTGCTCTACGGGATGTGGCGCCAGCGCTTCCCGGCGGCACCCCTGGAGAACATCGAGCTCCCCGAGACGGGGCTCGAGGATCACGTAGTCGTCGTCGGCTACGGGCGGGTCGGGCATTTCGTGGCGCGCATGATCGGGGGGCTCGACCGGCCTTTCGTCGTGGTGGACGCCTACCCCGGACGCGTGGACGAGGCGAAACACGAGAAGGTCCCGATCGTCTTCGGCGACGCGACCGCGGAACCCGTGCTCGAGGCGGCGGGGGTGCGCGAGGCCCGGCTCGTCGTGCTCACCGTCCCCGACCCGGTCGTTTCGAGGCTCGTCGTGGAGCGCGTGCGGGCGATGAACCCGGAGGTCCGCATCGTCGCTCGCTCGACAAGCGTGGAGCACCTCGAAGACCTCTCCAGGCTCGGGGTCTACGAGGCCGTGCAGCCCGAGCTAGAGGCGGGCTTGGAGCTCGGGCGGCAGGCGCTCCTACGGCTCGGGATCGGGGCCGGCGAGGTCCAGCGCTTCTCCGACAGGGTCCGCCGCGAGCTCTACGCCCCTCTCACGAGCGACGGCGACGGGAACAGGATACTCCACGGGATGCGCCGGGCCTCCGAGGTGATCGAGACGGACTGGGTAGAGGTCCCCGAGGGCTGCCCGCTGGCAGACCGGGAGATAGGGGAGCTGGACATCCGGGCGAGGACCGGAGCTTCCGTCGTCGCCGTCGTCCGCGACGAAGACGTGACCGCCAATCCCGGCCCCGGTTTCGAACTCGCCGGCGGCGACCTCCTCGCCGTGCTCGGCACCCCCGAGCAGCGCGCCGCGTTCTCCGACCTCCTCATCGCGCCCGGCCAGCCGCGTTAGGGGGCAGGGCGGCCTCCGGACCGGGCCTCCTTTCCTTATAATCCGCCGCATGGCCGAGAGGAGAACGAGGAGAGACAGGATCGCCATAGAGAGCGTCTTCGGCCCGGAGGGCGAGGCCGCAAGGCGCATCCGGCTCGCCGTCCTGATGCTCTCGGGCATCATCTTCGTGGGGACGGCGGGGTACATGTCCCTCGGGTGGGACCTCCTCGACGCGCTGTACATGACCGTCATCACCGTCGGGACCATAGGCTTCGAGGAGGTGCGCGACCTCGACGAGAGCGTCGCCGGACGGCTGTGGACCATAGTCCTTATAATCAGCGGCGTTGCGGTTCTGGGCTACGCCACCACCTCGCTCGTGGCGCTGGCCGTCGAGGGCACCGTTCGGGATTACTTCAGGAGCAGGCGGATGAGGGCCGAGATCGGCAAGCTAAGCGGGCATCAAATCATCTGCGGATACGGCCGCGTGGGCCGTCAGGTCGCCGAGGAGTTCGCCCTCGACGGCGTCCCTTTCGTCGTCATAGATCAGGACCCGAACCTCGTGGAGGATTGCCTGAGGCATGAACACCCCGCGCTGCTCGGCGAGGCCTCCGACGACGAGATCCTCGAGGAGGCCGGCATCCGGCGTGCCCGTGGCCTCGTGGCCGCCGTCGACTCCGACGCGGAGAACGTATTCGTCGTGCTCTCGGCCCGTGAGCTCAACCCGAAGCTGCACATCGTCGCCCGCACTTCGTCCGACGCCTCCGCCGCGAAGCTTCAGATCGCGGGCGCCGACCGCACCATCTCCCCGTACTCCGTCGGGGGCCGTCGCCTCGCCTCCCTCGCCACCCAGCCCGTCGTGGTGGACTTTCTGGACATTGTCACCCGGGGAGAGAAAGGCATCGAGTTCCGCCTGGAAGAATTCGGCGTCCCCAAGGAGTCGCCCTTCGCCAACCACACCATCGGCGAACTCAAGGTCGGGGAGAAGACCGGCGCCATAGTCCTCGCCATCCGCACCCCCGAGGGCACCTTCGACACCACCCCCTCTGCGCAGGACGTCGTCCGCCCCGGCGACACCCTTATAGTCCTCGGCACCCGCGAGCAGGTTACCAGGCTCGAAGCGCTGGTAGCGGGCGTCGAGCCGGTGGACGACGGGCCATCCAAACCGTGAGCCCTTCAGCACGATAGTAGGAGCGCCAGGCTCGTAGGCGACAACTTCTCGTAATCCGGCACCTACTCCGCCCCAGTCCGCTCCCATGCTTCGAACGCTTCAACGTACGGCGATGGCTCCGGCAGAACGTGTGCTCCCTTTACCGATCCTTCTTCAGGACCTCCGTGGTGTACTCCGCGCCGGCGTTCCATAAGATCCAGCCGCGCAGCCCCGCGTCGTTTGTCGCCTTTATCTGGGCCTCGACGTCGGCGGGCTCGTACTCCGAGACGTAGTCGAAGTCTTGGAGCCAGGGCCGTATCTCTATCTCCGGGTTGACGGCCCTGGCTTTGGTCCCGAAGTCCGCCATCGCGAGGTCCACGATCTCGTAGGGGTAGGCGTCCGGGTTGTCGTAGCCGTAAGCCGTGGCCGGGTAGTGGGAGGGGTAGACCATCGGGCAGAGCACGTCGAGGTGCGGCGCCATCTTCGAGACCACCTGCCCCACCCCGACGTAGTCGTTTATTCCCACGAGCCCGAAGACGTCGGCCGAAACCTCCACACCCATCGGCTGGAGCTCCGAGTGCGCGTACTCCAGCAAGCCCGCTATGGCGTCCTCCTGCGTCGGAGCGGTCTCCTCACCGTAACTCAGGTTCACCATCTCGCCGTCGGAGGGGAAGCGGACGTAGTCGAACTGTATCTCCTCGAAGCCGGCCTCGGCCGCCTCCTTCGCTATCTCGACGTTGTACCTCTGCACCTCCTCGCGGTAGGGGTTGGTCCACGACGCCCCTTGATACGTGAGCCATGGTTCGCCGGTCGTGGCGTCCAGCGCCGCGAGGTCCGGACGCGCCTGCGCCAGAACGTCGTCCTGAAAGACGGCGAGCCGGGCGATGGGATAAACACCCTTCTCCTTGAGCCCCTGGACGAACTCCGCGAGGTCCGGGATGCGGTCCGTAGTCGCCCCTATCTCCTTCGCCAGTGGCACATCGGAGGGATAAGTCGTCAGGCCCGCGTCCTTTACGTCCACGACGAGCGCGTTGACCTCGGTCTCTTGCGCGAGCCGGAGGACCCCATCCAGCCCCTCGCCCTCCGCTACAAACCCTGGCACGTAAAGCGCCTTCACGGCCTCCGGTTTCTTCCCGTCCACAGCCATCGTGGTCTCGCCGCCGGAAGTGGCTTCCCCGGGTCTGGCTTCCCCGGGTCCGTCCCCGCCTGCCTGTGCGGTCTTCGCCTCCTCCTGCGCCCTCTCACCGGAGCTCTCGTCTCCTCCGCAACCGGAGACGAGCCCCATCGCCAGCAGCGCCGCCAGCACGATCGGCCAGGCCGCGCCGAGCCTCTTGCGCTCACGACACCGCGTTAGATCCGCTCCGAGGCGCACTATTCCTCTCAAACCCCACCCTCTCTTGTAACCTCAAGAACCCACGCGGGTCCTACCCTCTGTCGCGTACCGGTAGCCCGCAGCATACAAGCTAGGGGACGAGAAGGCCGGGAGGCGAGGATTCCTTGTCCTCTCCTCTCGGCCCGCAATCAGCTTGTAGGGCTTTGTTAGCCGTCTACCCCTTCTCCGCCGGCACGGCTGCGATCACCCCGTACTCCAGGCCGTCCACGAGGGCCTGCCAGGATGCCTCGATGATGTTCTCTCCGACGCCGACGGCCCCCCAGACGCGCTTGCCGTCCGTGGAGTCTATGAGCACACGAGTCGTGGCGGCGGTGGCGCGGTGCTCGTCCAGGATACGAACCTTGTAGTTCGAGAGGTGGATCTCCCGTAGCTCCGGGTAGTGTGGGCCTATGGCTTGCCTGAGGGCCCCGTCCAGCGCGTTCACCGGTCCGTTCCCCTCGGCGGTCGAGATGACCCTCTGACCCTTGACGAGGAGCTTGATGGTCGCCTCGGTGGTCGTCTCCCCGCCGGCGCGCTTCTCCGAGATGATCCTGAACGTCTCCAGCTCGAAGAGCGGCTCGTCTTCCCCGGCCGTGCGACCTATGAGCAGCGCGAGCGAAGCGTCGGCGGCCTCGTAGTGGTACCCCTCGTACTCCCGCTGCTTTATCGCCAGGAGTATCCCGGTTACGTCTCCGGCCTCGATCCCTAGCTCCTCGGCCTTCTGGCGGATGGAGTTCTTCCCCGAAAGCTCCCCGACCGGCATGCGGCGTACGTTCCCGATGCTCTCGGGTGCTACGTGCTCGTAGGTCGATGGGTCTTGAGTGATGCCGTCCACGTGCAGCCCGCCCTTGTGGGCGAAGGCGCTCCTGCCTACGTAGGGGCGGTGGGTGTCGGGGGTGAGGTTCATGAGCTCGGAGACGTAGTTGGAGACCCCGGTGAGCTTCTGGAGCTTCTCGTCGTCCACGACCTTCAGGCCCATCTTGAGCTGGAGGTTGGCTATCGTGGTGACGAGGTCGCAGTTGCCGCAGCGCTCACCGACCCCGTTGATCGTCCCCTGAACGTGCGTCGCCCCGGCCTCGACCGCCACGAGCGCGTTCGCCACCGCGCACCCGGCGTCGTTGTGCGTGTGTATCCCGACCTCGACGTTCGGATACCCGGAGAACTCCTCAACCGTGCGCCCGACGGCGGCCTTGAGCTCCGTGGGCAGCGTCCCGCCGTTTGTGTCGCACAGGACGAGGGTCGTGGCCCCGGCGTCGGCTGCGGACCGGAGGACGGCTAGAGAGTACTCGGGGTCGTCCCGGAAGCCGTCGAAGTAGT
>JADDPY010000137.1 GCA_016781635.1 Rubrobacter sp. | reverse complement strand
TCCTCAAGATCAATCGGAAGATCCACTACCTGTGGCGGGCGGTCGACCAGCACGGCAACGTACTCGACATCCTCGTGCAGAGTCGTCGGAACAAGGGTGCAGCCAAGAAGTTCTTTCGAAAGTTGCTCAAGGGCCGCCGGTACGTGCCTCGTGTGATCATCACCGACAAGCTCTCCAGCTACGGAGCAGCCACGCGGGATGTGCTGCCAGGGGTGGAGCATCGCCGAAGCCGCTATCTCAACAACCGAGCCGAGAACTCCCACCAGCCGACACGGAAACGCGAGCGGGTGATGCAAAGGTTCAAGTCAGCCGGGCACGCCCAGCGGTTCTTATCCGCCTTCGGTCCTATCCGCGATCACTTCTGTCCTCGACGGCATCTGCTCAGGGCGGGGGAATACCGCGCCGAGCGCCAGCGACGATTCCGGGTCTGGAGCGAGGTAATCGGGGTGGGAGCGGCCATGTAGGGATACCGAAGGCAAGCCGAGCATCGGATCTATTTCGCTCAGGCAGCCTCTACTACTCACCCCCATAGCTCAAGTTGACAACGCCCATGCCAGCTATCACCAAGTGCGTGGTCCCCAACCGCTGGAGGCGATCCCGAAGATCAGTCTCGAAGACATCGATCCCCTTGTGCGGCAGGAGCACCGTCTCGTCGTCTCGTGGCCGCAGGTCGGGGTGGAAATCAGCGCCCCAGCTGCCGGCAAGGAACATCTTATTCTCGAACATGATCCGGTTGATCCCGGAGCGGCGGTGCAGCGCCTTGTCAGCGTAGTCCTCCTCGGTGTAAGCCATGGGGCCGAAAAGGACCGGAATGCCCAGTTCCCGCGCCCCCTCGATCGCGCGCTTCAGGTTGCCGACCACGTCGTGGAGTTTGACGGTGTTCTTCGTCATCTCCCAGCCGGCGCCGCCCTCGGACAGAAAGTCGTTCACGGGGTCGATCACCAGCAGGGTGGTTCTATCGGGCGGGAACGTGACGTCCGCTTCTCTCCTAGCCAGGTAGGTGGCGCCGCCTTCTCCATCGCGTCCGAATGCAGCCGTACCTGGAAGGCCCATAAATATCCTCCTGCTTCTTTCTAAGTCGCGTCTAGTAGGGCATCAGCGGCGCATTCTCCGTTGTACCAAGTCGCAGCGCGAGTGCCTGCCGGCGACGCACGGGTCTCGGCTGACCTGGATCGGATGTACACTTCAACTCGAGGCCGCGGTCATTTCGAGTTCGAACTTTCAAGGCCCGAACGGCGCAGTGGCAGTGGCCGGCGGACCATCCCGACGAAGCCGCTCGGTGTATTCGACTGTCACCGAGCCCACACACCCTGTGTGGGAACTGACGGGACCCCGCACCAAGATACGAGGCCCCGTCAGACCACTCGGAGTCTGTTACCGTGTTAGCGTATCAGCCGAACTCTCGAAGACCCGTCTCCCAAGCGAGCGTCGTCCTACGCACGCCTTGCGACACGCGCTCCCTGTCCGGGAACGCCGACCTCATTCCTGCCCGCCAGCGTCCTGTACAGCCACACAAAGGCAGCGCCCAGGATCAATCCATAGATCAGGTGTCCCATCAGGCTTCCCATGGCTACTGGCATCATCCCGGCCATAGTCAGGGGCGCGAACACCGGCATACCGAGCATCAGAGGCATCAGGGTCAGGCCGCCCAGGACCCACCAGACGAGGCCGTACAAAGCTCCCCAGCCCAAGCCGGACCCGTATCCGTGCACGCGGCTACCGAGCAACCAGCCGAAGAGGGCGCCTATCACCGCGCTGTTGAACAGGTGGTACAGCCAGCCTACGACCAGGCTTTTGGATCCCACGACCATCGCGACCATGCCCATCATCGGCATCTTGCCGTCCGGCGTCTTCATTATCTGCATCATCATCCCGAATACCAGGCCACCCAATAGACCGGCGATGATACCGGCAGTAAGCTTCGAGCGCATTGTTTTCTCCTTGTGAATAGAGCCCTCCGGGTTATCAGCCCACCTTCAGCTCCGCATACGTTCTGCTCCGCTTTCGATCCTCGGTTCCTCACCTCCTTCGCCTCGACCGTCCTGTCCCATACGGCTCGGATTTCTGACGGGTAGGTCCTCCTCACAGGGGGCTGCTGCGGGTGGGCCTTCGTCGCCGGAGCCGGAATACGTGCCCCCACCCTACCGCCACGCGAAGCGAGGTTCCGTAACCGGGATTACATTCGGAACGGAATTCGGTCACGTCCGCAGTGGATTGGGAGGGCAAGGCACGGTGGGCTACCGGGCTGTCAGACGGGGGGCGTTAGGAGTCCTCGAGTAGGGCCGACAGTGCGGGGCGGTCGAGGATCTGCACCCTGCGGCGACCGAGTTTGACGTACCCCGCCACCTGGAACTCGTTGAGCGTCTTGGTGACGGTCTCGCGGTACGCACCCACCATGTCGCCCAGCTCCTCGTGGGTAATACCCTCGACGACGCCGTCCGTACCAAGACGCAAGAGGACCGAGGCGAGCCGCGCCGGCACGCTCCGATACGCCAGGTCCTCGAGGCGTGCCTCGCTCTCTGCCAGCCTGCGGCTCAGGACCTCTATCATCCGCAGCCCCACCTGCGGGTTTCGGAGCACGAGCTGCTCGATGTCGTACTGGCTCATCACGCAGAGCAGGCAGTCCTCCGCGGCCTCGGCGTACGTGTTCCTCATCCTCTCGCCGAGTAGCGGCATCTCGCCGAAGAACGTGCCGGGCTCGAGGACCGCCAGGTCGAGCTTCTTGCCCCCGGCTGTGACGCGTGACAGGCGCACCCGCCCGGTCTTCAGCAGGAAAAGCCCTTGGGCCTTGTCGTCCTGGCGGTAGATCGTGCGCCCCTTCTCCACGGTCGTCATACGCGTGGTCCGGTCGAGCATCTCCATCTCATCATGAGAAAGATCGCGGAACAGATCGATCTGGCGCAGGTAGTCCCGCTTGAACGGGTATTGGGCCTGAGTGGTGGAACCACCCGAACGGGCCGCACCCAGTACGCGCTTTATTACGTTACCTGCCATACGTCCCTCCCTCACATCTCACTTCACTGGTCACCATACGATCGATGCGGTCTCTTGTGACCCCTCATTCCCTCGCTAAGGGGCATAGATCCGCGTGTCCGGCTTGAACGCGGCCCAGGCAAACCAGAAATGATTGCCATGTACGATCGGCGGGAGTTGCTTGCCGGCCAGCGGCCCCTCGGTAGCCCGACCCAGAACCGTCCAACGGCTACCGGTCTCAGCATCCACGAATCCGTCGTCGCGCCATGAGAACGTCAGGCGGCGCCCATCTATCTGCGGCCGGTACACGCCCGTGGCTCCGATGTCCCGCGAGTCCGCAATGGTCGACGCATCGAGCGCCGAGGCGGTGCCCGGCTGGAAGAAGACTACTACAGACTGTCCACCGACACTGTCAGCGATCACTCGCTCCTTGGCAAGGACCGGGAAGGGGTACGCACCATCCTCACCGGCCAGGCTCACGGTGACCACCCGCTCCTTCGGGGGCAGCCTGCCGTCGAGCTTGCCCTCGAACAGGAACGGCGGCTCGTCGGCCTTGTCATAGCCGGCATACGGGTTATCTCCGTACGAGCGCCGGTGACCCGTCTCGCGCGAGAGCACCCGACCCTGCGGAAACTGCTGCTTGAACTCCTCCCAGGACACTATGGTTGCCGGGAGCATCGTCAGCCGCTTCCCGGTCAGTTCGCCCACGATCGCCTCGCCGGTGACCTGCTGCCACCAGGACTCCGTCTGTCGGTCCCACATCACGAGGTCGGAGTTGCGCAGGTTCCCGCTTGTGCCGAAGTCGAGCGTCCGACCATCCAGCCTCCGGTCGAAGGCGATCGCGGTGTTGCACAGCGGGCAGAAGGTCACGGCGACGGGCACGTCGCCGATGGTGTCGTTCACTATCTCGTGCCAGATGAGTACCTGCAGGGGATACGCCCGTACGTCCTCACCTGCCGCCAGGTGGATGACCGGCTCTCGCGGTTTCAGCCAGCCGTCGGCGTCCTCGACGGACACGAGCTTCGGATCATCGATCGGCGGGATGCCGTCGCGGGGCGGTCCACCAGAAGATATCTCCTCAAGGGGTACGTTATGCTTGCTGAAATCGGTCTTCCAGCCGCTCGTGCTAAACCGTACCTGGCTCAAATCAGCCTGAGGCTCTGCTGTTGGAGTTGCCACCGGTCCGACTGTGGCGCCACCGTCGCCAGGGGCGGAACCTGGCTGCGATATACCTACCCCAGGTGACCCGGACATCGGTTGCGATACCTGACCAGGCGCCGCGCTCCCGCACGCCGCGACAAGCAACGCCGAGACAAGTGCTATCCGTATACAAGTCGGGCTGGGCATCAAGCACCTCCTTCGCCCCTTAGGGACGACTGCTCTGACAGGGCCTACCGTCAGACCTGCAGAGCCTGTAGCTCCGTTATCTTCCTGATCAGGTCCTCCGGACGAGGATTCCCCAGTGAGACCACCGCGCCGTCCAGCAGGCAGGTGGGCGTGGCCACCACACCATCGGGAACCGGGTGCCCTGCGTCCAGATCGACGAGCTCAACCTCTAGCAAGGGGAACATCTCATGCATCTCCAGGGCGACCGCGCGCGATTCCTCACAGGTTGCGCAGTCGCGAGAGACGACTATCTGTAGCAGCGTGTGATGTGCGTTTCGGGTGGTTGTACCCATCCTGCCGTCTCCGTTCTTCATTAGCGGACACCCCTCTCTTCCCTATTACAGTTCTCGGTCCTATGCCAGGCTGGATCACAGCACCGTGGCCAGCAGGCCGCCAAGGGTGAGCCAGTAGTAAACGATGTAGGCACCGGCGAGGAGCATCAGGACGGCGGTGACGGGCTGGACATACCAACCCAGTCGCCGAACGTTCCTGATCGCCGCGTGCTGCGCCAGTGCGGTGCTCAGCGTGAGCACGGTTATCACGAAGCCCATGCCCAGGCCGTACAGGATGAACTGTAGGACACCCGGGAGGAAGCCCCCGACAGTTAGCGCACTGGCCACCACCGCCAGGAATATGGGCAGCGTGCAACTCAAGGAGGCGGCGCCATACGCGAGCCCGTAGGCCAGGTACCCACGAACACTCGGTCGATGTGCGCCCGCCCCGATTCGTCCCGCCACCCGCTCGCCAAGAGTGGTGTACACGGAGTCACCGCTCAGCATTCTCCCACCGGCCAGCACGAGTATGACACCGACCGCTAGCCCCAGCCACGGAAAGTATGCGGCCAGGGCGGTGGTCGCCACGCTCAGCAACATACCCGCGAGCCCGAACAGCACCAGAAAGCCTGCGGTCACGGTCGCGCTCACCTGCGCCGCGCGCCAGAGCCTCGGCCCCGCACCCATCTCCGCCCGCGCGCCGCCGGCATCGCCGAGATAGATCCCGAGGTACGCCGGCAGCAGGGCGAAACCACAGGGGTTCACCGCCGCCACCATGCCGGCACCGAACGCGTATCCCAACGGCAGCGCACCTGAGAGGCTGCCGAGCATGCGACCGGAGAAGGTGGAGATAGACTCGATACTCCCGTTCAGGCCACCGATACTCTTTCCCGTCAGGAGCGCAGCCGCGAAGACCACCGCCAGCGCGCTCAGGGCGATGAGGAGACCACTCGGTATGCCGTTCTTGGTCGCTGGTCGTGTCGCCACATCGGTCAAGCGCGCCCGCTCTCTGGTGTCCATACCGATCCGCCTCCCTCTGGTGCCTTGCTCGCGATACCAACTACCGTTACCGGCATCAGGAGCCTGAGACCAGCTGATCGACTATCTCACCCAACTCGTCCTCCAGGACGATGCCCGCCCGGCGAGCGACGACGCTGCCCTGCGAATCGAAGAAGATGGTCGTGGGCATGTTGACCACCTTGTACTGCTGGAGGGCAGAGGCGTCCGCCGCATACGCGGACGGGTAGCGAATGTCCAGTTCCTCGAGGAGTTGCCTCGCCGACTCGTGATCGCCCAGGCCCGTGAACAGCCCCACATCCACACCCACGAACACGACCTCGCCGTCGTACTTATCGGCGACCTTCTGGAACGAGGGCATCTCGAACCGGCACGGCGGGCAGTTACCCGCCCAGAAGTTGAGCACCACCGGCTTGCCCTGCTGGAAGACCTCGGAGAACCTCGCCTCACGACCGCCGAGCACGTCCGCTCCCTGGTAGGCGACCATCTCGAAGTCGGGCACGTCAACCGACCTTTCGGCGGCGCGAGGCACCGCCGTTGCCGTTTCCCTCTTCAGAGACGGAGTTGTACCGGCAGTCGGAATAGTAGCGGCTGTAGACGTAGAAGTCGGTGCTGCCGTGGAAGTGGCCGTCGGACTAGGAGAGGGCGTCACCGCTGCCGTTGTGGGTACTGGTACGGGAGTAGCACTGGTCACGGCGCTGGGCCCGATAGGTAAAGCTCCC
>JADDPY010000664.1 GCA_016781635.1 Rubrobacter sp. | reverse complement strand
GAGCCTCCTGCAGGACGCGAAAGATCGCGGTTTCGGTGGCGGCGGGGAGCCGCCCGTCGCCTAGAGAGTCTTCGTAAGCGATGCGCCAGCCGTCCGCCCTCAGCGCGTCGAGGTGGAGGCGGATGGCGCTGCGTAGACCGAACTCGTCGAGGGCCGTGGGCCGGAGATCGGCGATGACCTGTCGCGCCTCGCCGACGGTCTGGCGAACGAGGCTCGCGACTCTTTCGAGGTCCTCCCGGCCCTCCTCGGTCGACGGGGGGTGGTAGTGGGCGTAGGCCTGGAGGTGCTGGTGGGCGGCGGCGGCGACCTGCGCCAGGCCGTCATGGACTTCGTAAGCGACCCTGCGCCGTTCTTCCTCCTGGGCGACCAGGATCTTGCCGACAAGCTCCTGCAGCTTCTTCTCCCTCTCCATAAGCTCCCCGTAGAGCCGGGCGTTCTCGAAGGCGCTCGCCGCCTGACCGGTGAGGCTCTCGAAGATGCTCACGGTGCCCCCCTCGCCGAGCTCCCCGGGCCCGTACACCTCGAGCACCCCTATCGCCCGCTCCCGCACCATCAGGGGCAGGCATATGCCCGTGGCGAACCCGCTCTCGGGGTCGTCGAGGGCGAAGATTTGAGTGACCTCCCCGTGGAGCGCGGCCTCGATGGCCTCCTTTACCTCGGGAGTTCCGCGGAGCTTTAACCCTGGCTCTTCGAGGCCGATGGAGCGCCAGACCTCGACCTGGTCGGCGCCCCCCTCGCGCAGGGAGATGGCCGCCGCCGTCAGGCCCGAAATACGGCGCATAATCTCCAGGAGGCGCGTGCCGATCTCCTCGGGTTCCAGGGTGGAGCCGAGGATTATGCCGGCCTCGTGGATCGCCATCAACCGGTCCAAGCTGCGCCTGAGCTCGGCCTCGGCCTCCTTGCGCTCGGTGATGTCCTCCAGAGTCCCTTCGAAGCCAACCACCTCGTCGGAGCCGCTCCGCATGGCGCGGGCGTTCATCGAGGCCCAGATCACGCTCCCGTCCCTGCGGTAGAAGCGCGCCTCGAACTCGAACACCCTTCCCTCGCGCTCCATCCGCCGCGCGAACTCATCGCGTCGCGTAGGCTCGACATAGAGCTGCCTTCCTATGTCCCAAATCTCCCCGACCATCTCCTCCGGGGAGTCGTAGCCGAAGATGCGCGCCATCATGGGGTTCGCCGTCATCAGCCGCCCCTCCTGCGTGGTCTGAAAGATGCCCTCCACCGCGTTCTCGAAGATGCCGCGGTACTTCTCCTCGGCGGTCTTGAGGGCTTCCTGGGCGTGGCGGCGCTGACGGCGCTCCTCGGCGTCCTCCAGCTCCCGCTCGACCGCGGGGGCGAGGCGTGCGAGGTTGTCCTTCGGGACGTAGTCCTGGGCCCCGGCTTTCATGATCTTGACCGCGGCGTCCTCCCCGATGTGCCCGGAGACAATGATGAACGGCAGGTCCGGCCACCCCCCGTACCGAAGGAGCTCGAGCGCCGCCGGGGCGCTAAAGCGGGGCATGGCGTGATCGGAGATGACGAGGTCCCACTCGCCGCCTCCTCTAAGGGCGGCGAGCATGTCCTGGGCGGTCTCGACCCGCTCGTGGGAGACCGCGTAGCCACCGCGTCTGAGCTCGCGCAGGACGAAGATCGCGTCGTCGGGCGAATCCTCGACGAGCAGGAGGCGCAATGGGCGTCCCTCCCCTTCCAGGCGCGGCGAGCGTGCCTCCCCCGTCGTGCTCAACGCGCCTCGGCCTCCTCGCGCACCTGGGTGCGCGACGGGTCGATCTGGAGTCCAGAGCGGAGGGTGAAGTAGAAGGTGGCACCATCGCCGACCCGGCCCTCGGCCCACACTCTCCCCCCGTGGCGGCGCACGATACGCTGCACGGTCGCGAGCCCTATCCCCGTCCCCTCGAACTCGCTCGCCCCGTGCAGCCTCTGGAACGCCCCGAACAGCTTATCCGCGTACTCCATGTCGAAGCCCGCCCCGTTGTCGCGAACGTAGTAGACCGCGACGCGGCCCAGGTGCGAGAGCCTTCGATCCTCCCCGAAGCTTATCCTCGCCCGCTCCTCCTTCTCGGTGAACTTGAAGGCGTTGCCGAGGAGGTTGGTGAGCGCCACCCTTATGAGCCGGGGATCGCCGTGGACCTCGATGCCGTCCTCGATCTCGAACTCGACAGCCCTGTCGGGGCGAGATTCGCGGAGCCCATCGGCTACTTCGTGGGCCAGGGAACTCAGGTCAACCTGCTCCCGACGCAGAGCGGCCCGCGTGACGCGCGAGAGGCCGAGAAGGTCGTCTATCAGGCGGCCCATCCGCTGGCTCGCGGCCCGGACTCGACCCAGGTAATCCTTGCCTTCTTCGTCGAGCTCGTCTGCGTAGTCTTCGAGCAGAATCTGGGAGAAGCCGTCGATGCTTCTCAGGGGGGCACGCAGGTCGTGTGAGACAGAATAGGAGAACGCCTCCAGCTCGCGATTCGTCACCTCCAGCTCTCGGTTGGCCTCCTCGAGCCCGGCACCGGCCTCCTCGGCCAGCAGCCGGGCGCGCACGAGCATGTACGTGACCCCGAAGAGCAGGAGGCTCACCCCCAGGCCGCTCAAGAGCACGAAGAGCGGTAACCGGGTGTTCTCGCCCCTTTCGAACCCGGGGAGGGTCTCGAAGTACAAGCTCCACTCCCTCCCCTCCACGTCGAGCGGCACGGAATTACCGAGGGAGAAACGGCCGTCGGGCCTACCGGCGGGTAACTCGGTGACCTCGGCGAACGTCCCACCGGAGGAGCCGGAGGACGCCTGGGCTTCGCTCGCGCGCTGGATGCCGTCTTCGTCGTAGAGGAGGTTCTTGGGGGTGAGGCCCGCGCCGTCGTAGACCTCGATGTCCACGGAGGAGTCGTACGACTCGTTCAGTATGCCCTCCAACACCCTGTCCGTGGGCAGGTAGGAGACGACGTAACCCTCCAGGGCGCGCCGGCGCTCGGCGACGCTTCCGCGGGGTTCGCCCTTGCGGTAGATAGGCAGATACGCTATGACCCCCTTCTGGAGCACGAGGTCCGACAGCGAGCCTCGCGGCGCTTCCGTGAGCATGAAGGTCTTTCCCGTCAACTCTACCTCCCCGGTATCCCGGGCCCGGTCCATGGTCGCGCGATCCGCCGCCATCAAGTACGGGTCGTAACCGACGAGGCCCCTGTTAGCCCGGTCCATGGGTTCTGCGTAGGTGATCGGATAGGAGCCCGGCCCTTCGGCCCTCGCGTAGCCCATCATCTGGATGCCCTCGTAACGCTCCTGGAGGTCAAGGCTGTTCACGAAGCCGCGCCACTCCTCCTCGGTCACCTCGGAGGAGGCCGAGAAGAGGCCGCGGGCTCCGAACATGACGTTGATGTAGCGCGCCAGGCGGCGACCTATGGCCTCCTGCGAGGTCTGCACGGTATCTTCGAAGCGCACCCGGGCCGAGGCCTCGACGTTCTCGCGCACGTAATAGGAGGCCAGGAGGGTAAGGACGAGGGCGACTAGCAGCACCGCGTAGGCCAGGACGGCGTGGCGCAGATGCTCCATCACCGACCCGAGAAGACGCACGAGCCCCTAGCCTCCCTGCCCCGGGGTCTCGTTCAAGACCAGCCAGTAGAGTCCGAGCTGGCGCACCGCCTCGACAAACTGGGCGAAGTCGACGGGCTTGCGGATGTAGCTGTTCGCCCCATAGCCGTAGCCGTCCACGAGGTCCTGCTGCTCCTTGGAAGAGGTTAGGATCACGACCGGCAACAGGCTCGTCCGCTCGTCTCCCCTGAGGCGCTTCAAGACTTCCAGCCCGTCGATCTTCGGCAGCTTGAGGTCCAGCAGTATTACCTGCGGCATCACGCTCAGGTCTCGTCCCTCGTAGGCCCCCGTGCCGAACAGGTAGTCGAGCGCCTCGGTTCCATCATGGGCGACCACCACCTCGTTGCCGATGTTGTTTTTCTTGAGGGCGCGCCGGGTTAAAAACTCGTCGTCCGGGTTATCCTCGACCAGGAGAATTATCTTGCTCACTTTACCCCTCGCGATCCCGACGAAGTATGCTCCCGCCACTCCCCGGAGACAGGGTAAACCACAGCACCGTCCCCACCAACCCTCGTACGCGCATCCCCACCCTCGCCCCTTTCCCCCCGCGCTTGCGGGAGGCGCCCAACAGGATGGACGTATTTATAACGTGTCGCGCACCTGCAGCGCAACCGGGGATAAGAACCATAGCCCCCGCGAGAGGACGAAGATCAATCGCGCAAGGGCAGCCGTATCCCGGCGTAGGTTCCTCCGCCGGGGACGCTCTCGACGTCGAGCTCTCCCCCGTGCTGCTCGACGATGGCCCTTGTAAGGGCGAGACCGACGCGAGGTTTGCCGTTCGAGTCTTCCGTGCCCGGGTCGAAGGCCTCGTCGATGAGCGACTGTTCGGCGCCCTCGCCGTCGTCGGCGACCTCGATCAGGAGAACCGTGCCGTCTTCGGAGATGCGGGAGCGAAGCCCGAGCCGTCCGCCGGCCTCGGGCAGGGCCGAGAGTGCGTTGCGCAGGAGTTCACCGACGGCCTCGCGGAGCTTGAGGCGGTCCACCACCGCGTGGTCGACCTCGGGGGCGATGTCCAGCTCGATGCTGACCGCCCGCTCGGAGAACTCGTCCTGGAAACGCATGAAGACCCGGTAGAGCAGAGCCCGCATGTCCGTGCGCGAGAGGTTCAGGTCCAGCGGGAAACCGAAATCGGTTATACGGGCCACCGCCTGCGAGAGCCCTTCGAGCTGCCCGACGAGCTCTTTGCGGTCGGTGGTGTGCCCGTTTCTAGCACCCGTATCGTCGAGCTGGGTTATCTTCGAGCGCAACTGGGAGACCAGGCGGTGGAGCGTGACCCTGGAGGGGGAGTTGCGCCAGGCTGCGGGGTCCTCGTCGCCACCCTCGCCGGCCGCGGTTACGGCCAGCCCGTTGGTCCCTTCCCGGCGTGAGATCGCCTCCATCGCCCGATTGAACGAGCGGCTTATCTCCCCCAGCTCGTCGGCCCGATCCTCGTTGAGGCGGCGGTCCAGGTCCCCCTTCTCGACGCCATCGAGCGCGAGCTTGAGCTCGCGCAGCGGGCGGAAGAGGTCCGAGGCGAGGTAGGCGGCTAGCAGCAGGAGCAGCGACAGGGTGCCGAAGGCCGCAAGTATCAGGACAAGCTGTGCCGTCCTGCGGGTGTTCTGGGTCTGGGCCAGAACCTCCTCCCGGGACCTCAGGTCCGAGGCTATCGCCCTGTCGGTCGCGGACTCGAAGGCCTGGAAGCTGTTCTCGTTCGGCTGCCCCTGCACGAAGCCGACGAGCTCGACCTGGATCTCCTCACGTCCGCTTCCCTCAAGGTCCTCGACGTCCTCGTCCTCCTCGAAATCGTCCTCCTGCAGGTCGTCGAATTCCTGCGGGTCTTCGTCTCCATTGGGGAGATCGTCCTCGTCGGGTTGCTCCGACGGCGCGGGCGGTGCCTGCGGTGGGAGATCTTGCTGGACCTCGAGCCGTCTCTCCGCCAGGTTCAGCGCGTCTTGACGGCGCCCGGCCTCGACTAGATCGAAGACCTCGTTGGCGTCCTGCACGACCCTCTTGTAGGCGGCGCGAACCTCCTCGACCTGCCGCCGTTCCTCTTCGGTGTCTGCCAGGCTGGCCCACGTGTCGAGGTCCTCCTCGACCTCTCCTATGGCCCCGTCGAACTCCTGGCGGGCGTTGGAATCTCCCTCCGCGAGGACATCCGACACCTCTTTGGGGGCGCGGAAGGTCGCCCCCTGCACCTGCTGGGCCTCCAGGCTGCACGTGTAGTGGCGCTGGAGCTGCTCGCCGGTGAATCTCCACTGGAAGGTCGCCCATATCGACACGCCGACGACGAGGAGGCCCAGAAAGACGAGGGTTCCGAAGGTTACGAAGAGTTTGCGTCGTAGGTTCATGCTCTCTCCAGGGTTCTCACAGGGCCAGGCCCGTCCACTGCCAGTAGCCGTAGTAGAACAGCACGATCAGGACGAGGTGAAGTATCAGCAGCACCGAGCTCATACGGAGCAGGTCCGCCGGCTGGTAGGTCTCGCCCCCGGCCTCCTGGAACATGAGGAGCGCCTTGGAGGAGACGGGGAAGGTAAGGCAGTAGTCCATCCCGACTGTCCCGATAAACATGACGGCGACCGGGTTCAGGTCCAAGCTGCCGGCGAGGTACAGAAGCGGCGGCACGAGCGCCGCTGCGCGAGCCGCGTGCGAGGTCATGTAGACGTGCGAGGTCAGGGCGATGAAGGCGACGATCAGGAGGATCAGGGTCCCGGAACGGGCGCCGGCGATGCCGCTGACGGCGAAGAGGTTGTCTATGATCCACTGGGCCGCGCCGGATTCTATGAGCGCCTCCCCGAGCGCGAGGGCCGCGCCGACGAAGACGATGAGGTTCCAAGAGACGGACTTCAACCCGTCCTTCCAACTCATCACCCCGAGCCCCGGGAGCGTCAGAAAGAGCGCGCCGGCCACCGCCACCGTGGCGATCTCGAGGCC
>JADDPY010000069.1 GCA_016781635.1 Rubrobacter sp. | reverse complement strand
CAGACAACTTTTCAAGCTTGCGCCACAGTTCCCAAAAGAGCGCACCCAGAGGTGTCAGCGGCAAACACAGGAGCCACAATGGGAACAGCAACATCACAAGCGTTCGGCGAATCGGCGGGGCGGTTGGCTGGTCCATGGCCGGATCTACTCCCTGATACAAGGCAGCCGCATGTTCAACTATAGCGGGGAACACGGCTATTATAAAAGCCGCGGCCACCGTTCCTAAAAGGCCGTACAGCACCCAGACGCGCCAATCCTGACGCTCTCGTCCATACTTGACTAACCAGGCAGTTATAACCAACCACAGCGGCCCACCGACCACCAGGCAGATGCCAATGACCAGGACGCGGAGGACCCGATCGTTAAATGTTGCTGGAACGTAGCTGGGGATACGTACGCTGGTCATACGAGTGCAGCAAGCGGCTTAACCCGAAATTGCGCCTCCTGTTCTTTTGGGAGCTGGCTGATTGCGCGGATCACGTTCTCGTGCGTTTCGGGTGTGGTGAAGTACCAAATGCCGGCGTATGTTCGCGCCAACTGATGGAGAATTTCTTCAATGTCCGCGGGCTTTTTGGGCGTCAGTTCAACTTCAATGGCAATCGCAAAGGTACCGCGCTCGTCCCGGCGCACCAGCTCGCCGTCAGCCACATGCGGCCGGCTCCCCTTTTGAGGCGGTTGCCCACGCCGCAGCGAGCGTTCGCTGACCCAGGTATCATTGGGATAGGTTTTTTCGCAGAACAAGCGAACCTGGTTCGTCCAGTACAAGTGGTCAATGTTCCTTGCCTTTGGCACCACCGGCTTAGACGCTAAGCCAAATTCATCCAGGCCCTTGGCGGTGAGCCAGAGCCACAGCGGTTGCTTTGCAAGCACAGAGCGTGACGCCACATAGCCGGCGGTTTCCCAACGCTTCATGACCCGCCAGGCTGTTTTGCTATGCAGCAGTCCCGGCTGCTTGGTTGGTTTTTGCGGGTCGCGCCCCAACAGCTGTTGCACCTGGTCAAGCCTGACGGCGTACTGCTCGCCAATCCACTTCAACGTGACGGCATCGCGCGGCATGATCATAATTTGACCTTTATACGCGCGTGGACTTTTCATTTTTGGCTGGTCTGCTGCCATTGGCATCCTCATCACTAGCATAGGAATGGCTTACCATATTTCGGGTTTTATTTGTACTCCTCACTTTTTGACGCGCCGCCGCAGCGTTTATGGTCACCACAACCTTCTTTCGGCGCGTAATCTTAGAAAAAAGCATATAGCAAAACACTATCGTCACGAGCAATAAAAAAAGCCGATAACTGCTTGATAGCAGCTACCGGCCTGTGTTATACTATCTTCGTTTCACCAGTTCGTGTAAAACTGAAGACAGCAAACGATACATTGCAGCTACTGCGCTCAGTAACGCAACATTTATAACAACTAGCACTCCGAATGCTAGTATGATGAACGTTTGCATTTTAGTTCACCTCCTTTCTAGCCATTTGAGCATTTCACTCACTGGCTAGATTTTGTTTTTCCATGCCCAACGTTATGGTCTCTACGAGCTGTCAAGTTGGTAAGGCACGCACCT
>JADDPY010000195.1:5727-6405 GCA_016781635.1 Rubrobacter sp. | reverse complement strand
GCGTCCCGACGTGGTCGAGCATGCCCAGGTAGTTTGTCGCGAAGGTCATACGATCCTCCGGAACGCCGAGCCCGAAATCCTTTGTCCCTTCGTGCGAGAGCGCCGGCAGGATGACCGGGCTCTGAAAAAGCTTGTGGGCGGGCATGTTGTCCGTGATTGCCAACGAAAGATCCACCGTTCTCCGCACTAGCGCCTCCTGACCCCAAAAAACGACCTGACCTTCCCCAGGCCATTTAACGATATTGTAAGCACAATTGTCAACAAACCTCAGCGCGGGGCTCAGGGGAAGCTCTCTTGACGTAAGTCGGGCATTCTTCACGGGAGAGCCTGCTGATCCTGGGAGCGCGTGGCCCTTCTCGTGGATCAAGACGGTGCGCTTGAAGGTGATGAATACGGTGTCGTTCTGGTTGTAGCCCGCTCGGCTTTACGCTACTGGAGCCAGGTGTCGAACGTTTCGAAGATCTCGTCCTCCGTAGCCCCGGACCTGAGGAGGAGCGAGAGGAGGAGACGGGCCTTGCGGCCGTCGAGCGGGCCCGCGGGGATCAGGCCGCGCGAGAGGAGGTCGGTCTCGGAGCCGGGGAAGCCGTAGGTGCGCCGCAAAACCTCGCCGCTGCCGGTGCGAGAAGCGAGGACCACCGGCATCTCCTTCGCGAGGTCGGCCAGGGGCTCCGCCGTGGC
>JADDPY010000195.1:0-5203 GCA_016781635.1 Rubrobacter sp. | reverse complement strand
AGATCTCCGCCGCAAGCCCCACGAGGTCGTCGACCGTGATCTCCGGCGAGGGAAGCTGGCGGAATGCCGCGGCCGAGACCCCGGCGACCTTCGCGATCTCGGGGACCGACTCGACCAGCGCATCACCTGTCAACGTCGGCGTTACCCCGGGGCCGCTACCCGTCCTCGTCGAGGAGATCGTACCGCCCAACGAGAGCACCGCTATCTGGGGAAGGGCCACCTCACGTCCTCCTTACTTCTTTGCCACCCGGTTTTTTATCTTAACCGAGCTTCGGACAGGCCTTCAAACTTTGGTTGTTGTGCGGAGTATGTCCAGAGTTTTGCGTAATTGTACGCACATCTTGTAAGATGCTGCGCGTCGGATACAGGGGAAAGAAAGGAGAAAGATGGCTCAGAAAGAGATCTTCTGCTCCATCGGCATCGACATCGACGCCGTGGCCGGGTGGCTCGGGTCTTACGGGGGCGAGGACTCGCCGGACGACATCTCCCGGGGCTTGTTCTCCGGTGAGATCGGCACTCCGAGGCTCTTGAAGCTCTTCGAGAAGTACGACCTGCAGACGACGTGGTTTATCCCCGGGCACTCCATCGAGACCTTCCCCGAGCAGGTCAAGATGGTCGTGGACGCCGGGCACGAGATCGGCTCGCACGGTTACTCGCACGAGAACCCGGTAGCGATGACCCCGCAGCAAGAGGAAGACGTCCTCAAGAAGTGCCTCGACTTGATCGAGAACGTCGCCGGCAAGAAGCCGGTCGGGAACGTCGCGCCGTGGTGGGAGGTCTCGAACGCCTCCAACGAGCTGTTGATGAAGTACGGCTACAAGTACGACCACTCCCTCCAGCACCGCGATTTCACGCCTTACTACGCGCGCGTCGGGGACACGTGGACCAAGATCGACTACGGAAAGTCGGCCCAGGAGTGGATGAAGCCCCTGGTCCGGGGCGAGGAGATCGACCTCGTCAAGATCGGCGGAAACTGGTACCTCGACGATCTGCCGCCGATGATGTTCATCAAGGGGAGCCCGAACTCCCACGGCTTCGTCAACCCCAGGGACATCGAGCAGATGTGGAAGGACCAGTTCGACTGGGTCTACCGCGAGATGGACTACGCCACGTACTGCCTGACGATCCACCCGGATGTTTCGGGTCGCCCTCAGGTCCTGCTGATGCTGGAGCGTCTCATTGACTACATCAACGGTCACGACGGTGTGAGGTGGGCAACGATGGAGAACATCGCCGACGACTTCCTCCAGCGCTGCCCGAGGTCCGCGCCGAACCACGACCCGGGCCTGAACATGTACGGGATCGACACCCCGACCGCATCCAACGGCTAGCAGTCCCGAGCCGGACGCAGTGATGCCGTGGGGCAAGTCGCGACACGGCTTGCCCCAAGCTCGGGGATGTACGGCGGGGGTTGTCGTGGACGCGGCGCGGGCGTAGTCTGCGGATGTAGTTTCTCTGTGGAAGCCTTTTCGGGAGGTAAGAGCAGGATGTGCGTGCTTTGCGGGCAGGACTTCGTGGCGCAGGCTCACTGGACGGACCGTTACGTCGAGGACCGGGCGCGGGCGGCCGGCCCTGACGCGGACCCGACCGAGTACCAGCGCGACCGTCGCCGGGACCGGGCGCACAGGGCGGCGGTGACGAACGAGGTGCTCGCCTATTACGGGCTCCGGGTAAAAGATTGGGCGGGTAGCAAGTACGTGCTGAGCGATGGCAAGGGGAACTCGCGGATAGTGCAGGACCTCGGGGCGTTGTGGCCCGCGGCGGAGAAAATCCTCGGCCGCCCGCTCGACCCGCTGGACCCCGCCTTGAAGGAACGGATGCTCGACGGTGCCCTCGCCCGATAAGCCGGCAAAGCGCCCCGTAACCATCGTCACGGGTTTTCTGGGGAGCGGGAAGACTACGCTGCTCTCGCGGGTCCTGCTCGACCCGTCGATGAGCGACACCGCCGTGCTCGTTAACGAGTTCGGCAAGGTCGGCCTGGATCACCACCTCCTCAGGCGCGCCGACGAGAAGACCGTGCTCCTGGGGCACGGCTGCGTCTGCTGCACGACGCGCGACGACCTCGTCGAGGCCCTGCTCGGGCTGCTCGACGAGGAGGGGCGGGGTGAGATCGCGCCGCTCAAGGGGATAGTCGTGGAGACCACCGGGCTCGCGGATCCCGCCCCCATCCTCTACACGGTCTTCTCCCACCCCGTCTTGCAGCACCACTACCGGGTGGACCGCGTGATCTGCACGGTCGACGCCGTGAACGGGCCTTTGCACCTGGACCGCAACCCGGAGTCAACCAAGCAGATAGCCGCCGCCGACGTGGTAGTCCTGACGAAGACCGACGTGTCGGAGGCTGGCCTCGTCGGCGGCCTGCGCGGCAGGGTAGGGGGGATCAACCCTTCGGCCCGGGTCCTGGAGGCGCCTTTCGGTGCGTTGGACCCGGACGAGCTCTTCGGCGACGGTGCGGCGGACCAGTCCCCATCCGGGCTGCGCCCCTCGGGCGCCGTCGAGTTCGGCGACGGCCTGCACGTCTCCGAGACCCACTCTACCTCGCTGACCTTTGACGGGCCCGTCGACTGGACCGCCTTCGGGACCTGGTTCAGCATGCTGCTTCACGCCCGGGGCGAGGACGTGCTGCGGGTCAAGGGGCTCCTCGACGTCGGAGGGTCAGGTCCGGTGCTGCTCAACGGTGTCCAGCACGTCATACACCCCCCGGACCATCTCGAAGAGTGGCCCGACGAGGACCGCCGGTCGCGCATAGTCTTCATAACGAGGGGCATCCGCGCCGAGGAGATAGTCGACTCCCTGGAGACCTTTTCCGGGCTAACCGGGGCCAGGCCCCAACCGCTGGAAGCAAACCTCAGGGTCTAAAACCTCTTGCCGGGGCGCTCGCGCGGCCGGCTGCTATGCTGGAAGGGTTTGTTCATGAAGGTTTGGATGTAGCCGGCCCGGGCGGTACCGGTATCCTGCTGCAAGTGCGTGTACCCGCGTTCGGTTCTGCGGTGAGGTCTGTTGGGGTTAGAATAAGCTAGAATAGCAGGCGAAACGCGTAAGGCGAAAAGGTTTCGGTTCGCTCAGCAGAGAGGTGGCGCCAGTGAGACTGGCGAGATGCATAACCGGTCGATCGTCGAGTCGTCGGGGTTGCGATCCCTTGGTAAGACTATGCTTGGTGAGAAGGTGAGGCGCTCGGAGCAGAAACGTCAGACCTCTCCTGCCCATCAGCGTCTCTCCGAAGATCTTCGATTGTCTCTCGAGGAAGGGCGGTTCAAGACTGGCGAGCGTATGCCTACCGAGGTCGAGCTCGCGGAGACATATAACGTAAGCCGCCAGACCGTTCGGCGAGCGTTCCAGGATCTCGTGGGCGAGGGTCTCGTGTACAGGGTGGCGGGAAGGGGCACTTTCCCCACCAACTTCTCGCAGCAGCGTCACTACGTGCGCTCGATCGGCGCCATCGAGGACCTGCAAGCTTTCGCCGGCACCGAGATGGAGTTACTCCAGCGGATCGAGCTGATCCCCGAGGAGGAGGCCGCGCTTCGCCTCGAGCTACCATCCAAAGTAGTCGCCGCGCTAGCGCTGCGGCGATTCTACGAAGGCGCTCCTTTCGGCCTGACCCACGTCTATCTTCCGCCCGAGTTGGGACAGCGCCTCGCGGAATCCGAAGCCCTACCCATGAAGGGCGTCGGGACGGTTATAGGCACTCTCGAGAGCCTCATGCCGGGCACCATCGCGGGGGCCAACCAGGTTATTACCGCCGTCTCGACCCCCCCGGACGTCGCGCCGCTCATCGACCACGATGCCGGACAGCCCTGCCTGCGCGCGGACCGCACCTACTTCGATACGGAGGGCACCCCGATCGAGCTTGCCACAAGCTTCTACAACCCCGACCGCTACGCCTACCGGCTACAAATGCGCCGGAGAACTACGTGAGTCGCGAGCACTAATCCTCGAACGGCGCGAGACCGATCCCGGCCGGCGTCAGTTACCGAGTATCTTCCTTTGCCGGTGCGCCGCTCCGCGGCTCCGCGAGAGCCGAGATCTCCCTTTCCCCGTAGCCGAGCTCCGACAGAATCGAGCCGTTGTGTTCCCCTACCCCGGGGATCGGCCCCATGACCGGCTCCGTCCCCGAGAGCGTCGCCGGCGGCAACAGTGCCCTCAACGGCCCCACCGGGGAGCCGAACTCGCGCCAGCGGTCGCGCGCCTCAAGCTGCGGGTGCTCGAGGAAACCCTTTACGTCCCGCATCCTCGCGTTGGCGATCCCCGCCCCCTCCAGCCTCTCTATGACCTCCCCGGAGGTGAGCCCGGAGAAGACGCCCTCGATCTCGGCGCGGAGGTCGGAGCCGTTCTCGACGCGCTTGGAGTTGGTGGCGAAGCGCCCGTCTTCGGCCATCCCCTCCCGTCCCAGGACTTCCTCGCAGAACTTCTTCCACTCCCTTTCGTTCTGTATGCCGAGGAAGACGACCTCCCCGTCGCCGCACCCGAAGGGGCCGTATGGGGCGATGGCCGCGTGGCTCGCGCCGCTCCTCTTCGGCTCCTCCCCGCCGTAGCCTGCGAAGTAGCCAGGAAAGCCCATCCACTCTCCCAGGGCCTCCAGCATCGAGACCTCGATCGTCGCCCCCTCTCCGGTCCTTTCTTTCCTGAATAGCGCCGAGAGGACGCCAGAGTAGGCGTACATGCCGGCCGCTATGTCGGCCACGGAGATGCCGACCTTTGAGGGGGTCTCCGGCGTACCGGTGATCGAGACGAGTCCCGCCTCGCACTGCACGAGCAGGTCGTAGGCCTTCTTCTTGGTGTAGGGGCCGCCCTCGCCGTAGCCGGAGATCGAACAGTGGACGAGGCGAGGATTCTCTTCTCTCAGCGCGTCCCCTCCGAAGCCGAGGCGCTCGGCCGCGCCGGGCGCCAGGTTCTGCACGAAGACGTCGGCCTCCGCCACGAGCTTGTGGAGAACCTCCTTCGCGTCGTCTTGCTTGAGGTCGAGGGCGAGGGACTCTTTGGAGCGGTTGAGCCAGACGAAGTGGCTCGCCATGCCGTTGACCGTCTCGTCGTAGCCCCGCGCGAAGTCGCCGACGCCGGGCCGCTCGACCTTGACGACGCGCGCGCCGAGGTCGGCGAGTTGTCGGGTGGCGAAGGGGGCCGCGACGGCCTGCTCCAGAGAGACGACGGTGATGCCTTCGAGCGGCAGCATCTAGAAAGACCCCGGCATTCCGAGCACGTGCTC
>JADDPY010000414.1 GCA_016781635.1 Rubrobacter sp. | reverse complement strand
CCTCTCTAAGAAGGCCTACAAGGAGGGCAAGACCATCCGCGAGGCCGCCCGCGAAGAAACAGATCTCTCCGAGGAAGATCTCGACCGGCTCCTCGACGCGAAGCAGATGACGGGGAGGTAAAGCAGTCGTTTTGTTGAGTTCTCGATCCACGGAAGAAGGCAGAATGCGCCTAGCCGAATTCCTAGCGAGCGTTCCACCAGGGGTAGAGGAAAAGATAGACGAACTGTTCAAGAAGCGTGAGCCCGCCTATCTGAATGCTCCAAACGTCTCGTTGTTGGGACTTGATATCGAAATATATTGTGACAACAGAAAATGCAAAGGTACGAGGTTTTTCTACGCTATTTCTACGCCGCAATTGGAGTTCAAGCAGTACCTGAACTACAACGACGTATACCTTGATTACTGGTGCCGAAACTGCGGACAAAGTAAGAAAACGTTCGCCCTCAGAGTAACGCGGGGAGACTCTTCCAGTAACGATGGCGTGGCGATTAAATTCGGTGAGATGCCGAGCTTCGGACCTCCCGTACCTTCGAGGGTGGTTAGCCTAATTGGACCGGATCGGGAGATCTTTCTTCGTGGACGCCGTGCCGAGAACCAAGGATTGGGGGTTGGAGCGTTTGCTTACTACCGGCGAGTGGTCGAAAATCAAAAAGGACGACTAATAGGAAAGATCGCCGAAGTAGCAAAAAGACTAGGTGGGTCGCCAGAAGTGCTAGAAATTCTAGAACAAGCAGCCAGGGAAACTCAATTCAGCAAAGCCGTAGAAGACGTTAAGGCAGCTATGCCGCACGCGCTGCTCATTGATGGTCACAATCCACTTACGCTTCTCCATAGTGCTTTAAGTGAGGGGCTACATGCAAAGACGGATGAGGATTGTTTGGAGATAGCTACGAGCATCAGGGTAATTCTCACAGAACTTGCGGAACGTATTACGATCACTCTGAAAGACGAGGCGGAGTTGAAACAGGCTTTGAATAATCTGATGCGTCGAGGTAACTCTTAATGTGGTGTGAATAGGCTGAGCGGAGGCAGAGGTTATGGCTGAGTTGATGGACCGTATCACGGTAGACTCAGAGCAGTGCGGTGGGCGTCCCTGCATCCGTGGGATGAGGATTCGGGTGAGTGACGTGCTAGACCTTTTAGCTAACGGTCTCTCTCCCGCGGAGATCGTCGAGGAGATGCCCGATCTCGAACTCGAAGATGTTCGCGCAAGCTTGCGGTTCGCAAGCCGACGGTTGAATCATCCCGTCGTCGCTGCTTGATCATCTGGATAGACGCGCAGCTTTCCCCTTATCTGGCACGGTGGCTCACCTCGGAGTTTGATGTCGAGGCGAAGCCGGTTCGGGAACTCGGTTTGCGCGATGCCAAAGATCACGAGATCTTCTTGGCGGCCAGAGAGGTGGGAGCCGTCGTGCTGACCAAAGATAGTGACTTTGTACTGTTGCTCGAACAACTCGGCTCTCCGCCACAGGTTCTGTGGCTTACAGTTGGCAACACATC
>JADDPY010000278.1:5097-6476 GCA_016781635.1 Rubrobacter sp. | reverse complement strand
CGGTCCCGGCCCTCGGCATCTCCGGCACCCCCGTCATCGACGAGAACTCCGAGGCGGCCCTCACCGCCGGTACCATGCACCTGCCCGGGACGGGCTTCCCGTGGCTGGAGGGCTCGAACACCTACATCGCTGGCCACCGCGTCGGCTACCCCGGCACGCCCTCCGACCGCATCTTCTATGATCTGCCTTCGATCTCGATGGGAGACGAGGTGACGCTCACCGACGCTAACGGCGAGACGTACTCCTACGCGGTCAGCGAGATCTTCGCGGTGACCCCGTTTGACACCTGGGTGACGGGCCCGACCGGCGAAGACACCGTTACGCTGCAGGTCTGCACGGAGACCCCGGACGACTGGTTCACCATCGGTCCGCGTCTTATGAGCTCGGGGCCCGAGTCCGGGCGTCTCATAGTCCGCGCCGACCGCGTCTAGGGCGGCTACCACCCGCAGAAGCCCCGAAGGGCCCGCTCCCCATTACCAGGGGACGGGCCCTTCGAAGTTGCCGGTCCTCGTGCGCGCTACCTCGCCGTCCTTGTAGTCGTAGGCGAACGTCTTCCCGGTCCGGCTTGTTGTTTCCAGCCGAAAGCTTTCGTCGCCGCGCTCGCTCACGAAGACGAGGCCGATCTTGTCCCTCTTCCTCTCCGCGAAGTAACCATCCTGGACGTTCGGGTCACGCCACTCCACCCCACGTTTGAGCCCTTTCATCGTGAAAGCGTCGCACCCCGCGTAGGAGCCCCGGTTTGTCTGCGCGCACTCCTCCATCGCACCGGCGGCACGCAACAGTCGGCCCTTCGCGGCCCCGTCCCAGGCCGAGTACCTGTTGTTCAAGAACAGCGGCACCGCAACGGCCGCCACCACAAGCACGACGAGGCCCCAGACCGCCAGGTGCACCGCCGCGGACCTTGACGAGAACCGGCGCCCGGCGTCCCCCTTGCCCACGCCACGCTTCCACTTCGAAACCCTCAACATGACCACAGTATACGGTCCGAAAAACGTTTCTTTCGGCCCCATCGAGCCGGTGGGGCACGGACGAGGGGATGGCGCGGGCTACTTGGCGTTGCCCCCCTGCGACTGGTTAGCCGTCTCCCGGTCGATCTGCTCCCTCACCTCCGCCGGCGGCCCCTGAACGTACAAGACCCCGCCCCAGGACATAAAGATCGTGGGGTCCGCCGGGTTGCGCTTCACCTCGATCCCCAACGGTCCGTAGCCCTCGAGGTAGAAGGAAGCCGTCACTGCTTCGGGCTGGGCCCTGACCGGTTTGGTCGGCTCGTCGTTGTCCAGGTTCGGGCCGGACATGTAGGAGACGAAGACCCAGTAGCCTACCCAGTCCTCGAGCACCGGGGCATTCGTCTTTGTTCCTCCACCGTCGATCATCTTTTT
>JADDPY010000278.1:0-4967 GCA_016781635.1 Rubrobacter sp. | reverse complement strand
CGCCTCTCCCATCAGGTCGCGCATCTCGAGCACCATCTGCTCGTCCTGGGTCATGTCCTCCGGGTCCCCCTCCACAAACTCCACCCGGCACGTGGCGCAGTGCGCGTAGCTCCCGCACTGATGCATGATATCGACCCCGGCATCCTCCTCGATCGCCAGGACCAGACGCTTCCCCTCCTCTACCTCGAAGGTTCCCGTCCCCTCCACCTCGAGCCTGGGCATCCCTAACGCTCCTTCCCGAGCAGCACGGACGCCTCCGCAGCCCCCCACTGCACCAACTCGACGAGCTCACGCCCCTCCTCCGGGATGCGTCGGGCCGTCGTGGAGAGCCCGATCGCACCCTGCACCCTCCCCCCCGCGCTCATCACCGGTGCCGCCACGCAGCACATGTTCGGCGAGAACTCCTCGAAATCCGTGGCGAGCCCCACCATGCGAGCCTTGTTCAACTGGGCGTGCAGCAGATCCGCCCGCACGACCGTCCTGAGCGTAAAAGCCTCGAGCCCACGCTCTTCTATGTGACACTCCACGTACTCGTCCCCCTCGCCGGCCAACAAGACCTTGCCCAACGCCAGCGCGTGCGCCGCGCCCTGGAACCCCTGCGCCACCCCCACCGGCGGGCTCCTGGGCGGGGCCTTCATCTGCGTCACCGTAACCTCGCCGTCCACGAGCACCGCGAAGTACACGCGCTTTCGGGCGCGTTGAGCGAGTTCCTCCAGGACCGGCTCTATCTTCTCGTCTACCCCGCTCACGAAGCCATCTCCCAACAGCGAGATGGCAGGCCCCAGGCGATACCCCCCGCCCCGGGGCGCCTTCTCCACGTACCCCTCCTCGTGCAAGATGTTCAACAAGTAGTAGGCACTCGAGAGGCTCGTCCCCACCTCGCGCGCGATCTGCTTCGCCGTCAACTCCGGCCCCCGCTGACTCACGAGGTCCATGATCCTGAACACCCGACGCACGCTCCCGAACTTGGGACCATTCCTCGCCTCACCCAACGCAACGCCTCCGGCCCTGCCGTTCGTGCGACCCTGCTCTATCAAAAGTCACCCCTAACTCTCGCCGTCCCTCCCCGTCTTTCCCGAACGACGGAACGGCTTCCCGGCCCCCATTCTGGTGCAACCCCCGCCAGAAACCTTGTTGCTAGGGGCCAGGCTCCTATAGTGGGACTTCGTAAGGGAAGGCACGTGTCGACGGGAAGGGGCGCGCGGGAAGAGAACGACGTTCCGGAAGAGCAAGCCAGCTGAGAGGAGATGCATAGCGTGGCGCGCAAAAGCGTTACCAAGGCTCACAAGAAGATCCAGGAGCTCTCCTGGGAGCCGACCTTTGTAGAGAAGGACCCGAAGTACAAGACCGACTACACGCTGACGAAGGGCACCCAGAAGGACCCGATGAAGCAGGTCTTGCAATCCTACTTCACCATGCAAGAGGAGAAAGACCACCGGGTCTATGGGGCCATCGACGGCGCGGTGCGCGGGAACATGTGGCGCCAGGTGCAGCCGAGGTGGATGGAGTGGCAGAAGCTCTTCCTCTCCATCATCCCGTTCCCGGAGATCTCCGCGGCCAGGGCCATGCCGCTCCTCACGGAGGCGGTGCCGAACGCCGAGATCCACAACGGGCTCGCGTTCCAGATGATCGACGAGGTCCGCCACTCGACGATCCAGATGAACCTCAAGCGCGAGTACATGAAAAACTACATCGACCCCGCAGGCTTCGACATCACCGAAAAAGCCTTCTCCAACAACTACGCCGGCACCATCGGTAGGCAGTTCGGCGAGGGCTTCATCACGGGCGATGCGATCACGGCCTGCAACATCTACCTGCAGGTCGTCGCCGAGACCGCGTTCACCAACACGCTCTTCGTCGCGATGCCTTCGGAGGCCGCCGCGAACGGCGACTACCTGTTGCCGACCGTGTTCCTCTCGGTACAGTCCGACGAGTCCAGGCACATGAACAACGGCTACGGGACGCTCCTCATGGCGCTCGCCCACGACGAGAACAAGGAGCTCATCGAGCGCGACCTGATCTACTCGCTCTGGAACCAGCACGCCGTCGTCGACGCGGCCATCGGCACGTTTATCGAGTACGGCACCAAGGATCGCCGCAAGGACCGCGAGTCCTACGCCGAGATGTGGCGCCGCTGGTACTACGACGAAGACTACCGCAGCTACCTCGCGCCGCTGGAGAAGTACGGCCTCAAGGTCCCCCACGACGTCGTCGAGGACTCCTGGGACCGCATCTGGAACAAGGGCTACGTCCACAAGGTCGCCCAGTTCTTCGCCACCGGCTGGCCCGTCAACTACTGGCGCATCGACCCGATGACCGATGAAGACTTCGAGTGGTTCGAGCACAAGTACCCGGGCTGGTACAACGAGTACGGCAAGTGGTGGGAGCACTACTCCTCTCTCTCCGAGCCCAACGGCCACAAGCCCATAGCCTTCGAGGACACCGGCTACGTCTACCCGCACCGCTGCTGGAGCTGCATGGTGCCGTGCCTGATCCGCGAAGACACCGTCATGGACTTCGTCGACGGCCAGTGGAGGACCTACTGCCACGAGCACTGCCACTGGACGGACACCGTCGCCTTCCGCGAGACCTACAAGGGCCGCCCCACCCCCGCGATGGGCAAGATGACCGGCAAGCGCGAGTGGGAGACCCTCTACCACGGCTGGGACCTCGCCGACATCCAGCGAGACCTCGGCTACGTCCGCGCCGACGGCAAGACCCTTGTCCCCCAACCCCACGTCATCTTCGACGAGAAGAAGATGTGGACCACGGACCAGACCAAAGGCATCGAGTTCCTGAGCCCGAACGTCCTCCTGAACCAGATGTCCGACGACGAGCGCGAGAAGCACATGGCGGAGTACAAGGCAGGCTTCACCATTAACTCAAGCTACTAGCGCCACAGCGGCCCCAGGGCCCGAAATTTCGAGGAAAGGCCGCCGGTTCCGACCGGCGGTCTTCTCCTGCTCGTAAAAGATTGTATGTTATTTGATTCAAATGTAACCTGTGTGTAGGATCAAATGGGTTGGAGATTTGGATCGCGCGTCGGGGATTTACGCGCCGAGGGGTTGAGGGGCTTTCTATGGGAGAGAAGCACAAGGTTTACTTCGAGCCGGTGGGGATCGAGATCGAGGTGGACGAGGAGGAGACGATCCTGGACGCCGCGTTCCGCCACGGGGTGATGCTGATGCACGGGTGTAAGGAGGGGCAGTGCTCGGCTTGCAAGTCCTTCCTCATCGAGGGCGATCTGGAGATGGGCAAATACTCGACCTTCGCGCTGAACGAGACGGAGCTCGACGAGGGTTACGTGTTGTTGTGCAAGTCGCACGCCTACAGCGACCTGGAGATAGAGCTCCTCAGCTTCCACGATGAGATGATGAACACGGGCATCCCCATCCAGCTCGTGTACGCCGAGGTCGAGGCGGTAGAAGACCTGACCCACGACATAAAGAAGCTCGTCTTGAACCTCGTGGACCCGCCGGAGTTGAACTTCACCCCGGGGCAGTACGCCGAGATCTACATCCCCGGCACCGAGGTTCATAGGGCCTACTCCATGTCGAACACGACGACCTCCGACGAGAAGGCCGAGTTCATCATAAAGACCTACCCGGGCGGGCGGTTCTCGAGCCTCCTTAGCGGCGGGCTGGAGGTCGGGGACAGGATGAAGCTGAAGGCGCCCTTCGGGATGTTTTCGCTCAGGGAGAAGTCCGAGGGCGACATAATCTTCGTCGGGGGAGGGTCGGGGATGGCCCCGATCTGGTCCATCCTCACCCACATGGCCGAGAAGGGCATCGACCGCAAGGCGACCTACTACTATGGCGCCAGGACCGAAAAAGACCTTTTCTACCTCGACGAGCTCGCGGCCCTGGAGGAGAAGCTGCCGAACTTCCGGTTCGTCCCCGCCCTCTCCGACGCGGACCCGGATGGAAACTGGAACGGGGAGACCGGCCTCATCACGGATGTCGTGAAGCGGCTGGAGGGCGATCTCTCCGGGACCGAGGCATACCTCGCGGGGCCGCCGCCCATGATCGACGCCGCCATCCCGGTCCTTCAGATGAAGGGCGTCGACCCGGACCACGTCTACTTCGACAAGTTCACCACCACCGGGGAGGTGGAGGGTTCGGAGCAGAAGGAAGTGCGCGGCCCGGAGACCGGACGGGTGGAATAGATCCGGGTACTGCCCCCGGGGAGAGGAGGGTGCCTATGTATGCGTGAAGATAGGCACGAGGGGTGGAGAGCGACGTATAGAAGGAAAGGAGACGAAACACCCCACGGTTTTTGCAGATATCAGGGCAACACAACGGGAAAGGAGGTTGCCTCTCTGTGACTACGGAAAAGGCAATCACTGAGGGAGCGGGAAGGGGAACCCGGAGTATACCCCCCATCCGCCTGACGGACGCCGAGGCGGGCGCCGCCGAGTTCGCGGGGTCCGGTAGTCGAGCGTACAACTACTTCGAGCCCAAGGGGCGCCGGGCCACAAAGTACGAGGACGTAACGGTTGACGTACAGCGGATCCCGAGAAGTATCTCACCCAAGGTTGGATCTTCGGCTGGCCCAACGGCGACCTAGGCTACGACGCCAAGTGGACGGCGATCAAGTCCTCGAACTGGCACGAGTTCCGCGACCCCAACGAGGAGTGGGAGCGGACGTACTACATCAACAACGCAAACTCGGTGCGCCAGATCACGCAGAACATCGAGAACGCCAAGTCCGAGAACGTCTTCGAGAACTGGGACCGAAGCTGGCTCCCGATGCTGGCCCGCCACGTCAGCGCCTGGGCGCACGCCGACCACGGCCTCGGGATGTACGTCTTCATGCCCGCGCAACGGACCGCGATGAGCAACATGCTCAACAACGCCATCGCCGTCAACTGCATGCACAAGCTCCGCACCGCACAGGACATCCTCCTATACAACATGGAGCTTGGCGAGGCGTTCTCCGAGGACGAGTTCGACGAGACCGCCCACATG